>JADFXG010000009.1:0-124990 GCA_015233895.1 Nitrospirota bacterium
GACAGAGCATTTGAATATATCCGAAAAACCTTCTGTTAAGTCTTCAATTCGATTGTAAATACAGCTCCGCTATCAATATTTCTTACGTCGAGTTTACCGCCTATGGCGTCTTCTACTATCATCTTAGACATGTACAGCCCTATTCCCGTGCCTTTTTCCCCTTCCTTGGTTGTGAAATAAGGATCGAATATCTTATCGATTATCTCATCGGGAATTCCGCCGCCGCTGTCGCTTATCTCCATTCTTAGTGTGTCATCGTCCCTGTAAACATCGACAAGTATCATTCCCTCTTTGGCTGCATCCATCAAACCTTTTTGTTTTCTATCGACTATGGCGTCCCTGGAATTGCTTATGATGTTTAAGATGACGTGCGAGAGATAGTTTTTATAAGACGTTATTGTGATGGCGTCGCAGGGGATTACCTCGGAGTAATGGCCGAAGGACTCATTGTGAACATGACAGGTGATCCGGTAGCTTATCTTGTTGACTTTAAACTGGTGTGAAAGTAATGAAAACACATTCGCGGCGATTCCGATCAAATCGAATGTCTCTTTCCTCCTGCACGGATTGAAGAAGTTTTTAAAATCGTTCAGAGTATTCGACATAAAATTGATCTGCTTCATTACCTCCTTTACAGTTTTATCTATATAATCGTCGTCAATCTCTTTGTAGTTCCATGCATCCTTGAAGTCCTGGATGATAAGGCCAACGATGTTCAATGGTTGTTTCCACTGATGTGCCACAGCGGCCATCATCTCGCCCATAGCTGCCATCTTCGTCTGTTGAATAAGCATTTGTTCTTTTTGAAGTCTTTTTTTAATTTCATCATCGGCCTTTTTTTCTAAATTACAGGTTAACTCTTCAAGCTGCCTGGTTTTTTTATGTAAATCTTTCTCGATCTTTATTCGCTCCTCCACCTCTGCAATAAGTATATCGCGTGATACAGTTGTTTCTTTAAGTTCCTTTGTCATCAGGTTGATTGCTCTTACAATCTGGCTAATCTCACTGTTACTGCTGGCAGTTAGCTCATAATTAAAATCGCCTCTTCCTAAAACCTTCAAATCCTCGGATATTTCGCTAATCGGGACGGCAATGCCGCGATTTATAAAATAGGATAATATTATTATAAGCAACGTCAGAGAAATTATCAGGACAATTATAAATACATGGATTCTGTTATGAACCGACGATAATCTGTTAAAGTTTATTTCATAAATTTGAGAAGCAATCGAAACCACACTTTGAGATCTGCCTAATATTTGATAAATTCTGTTTTTCTCTGTCTCTAAAGATAAGGCCGTTTCTTTTACGCTTGTTTTCACCATGTTGTCATTAGTATTATTTAATTCCTGAAATAACAAATTAATATAGTTTAGATTGTTTTTTATGTCATCAAGCAGAAATTGTTCTTGTTTATCTTTAGATTGTATTGTTGATAAAAGTTTCGAAAGCGATTTATGTTTTAGCTGCCATTGAATGTAAACACGTTTTTTCATTACTCTCAGATGTTGTAAACTGTCGTAAATCAATATATTCATTTCAAAGACGTCTTTAACTAATTTTTCGGAAATATTTGTCTTGGCAGTCATTTCCTCGTCTTGTTGTTTTTCATGATAAAGGACAAAACTAATCAGCAGCAATGTTAATACAGATGCAACTATACTAATTCTTAATTTAGTTTTAATTCTCATAACAGGATTACCTTATTACAGTAACAGCTTCCGGTTTAACAGAGTTCAAACCGTCTGTATAAACAAACCAGAAATAATTTGGAATCTCCTTATTCTCTACAACCTTATAGTTAACCATCCACGTGGCTTGGTCCTCGAGTCTGTTTAGTAATGATTGTTCCAAAAATACCTTCAACTTCATATCCTGTAATATCTGTGATGTCTCATTGTAGCTAAGATCCAATTTTTTTGAAACAATGCCTTTTGCCTGTTCGGGATGCATTATCACAAACTCTTCGGCTTGAACCAATGCCCTTAATGTGTTTTTCACAACCTCCGGTTTGTTCTTTATAAAGCTGTTTAAAGCTACGATGTTATAGTTTTTTACCATGAGCAGTGGTTCGTCAAAAACTGTGGAATTATCTCCGAAAAATCTGACGGATTTTGTACTAAACGGTTCTCTTGTGGAGATGGCATCAACCTCTCCAAACGTAAATGAAGTAAATGTATCTGCCGGATTTTTGAAAATTATTTTTACATCTTCCTCGGGTATCCCAAATTTTAATAAAAACAGATGTAAATAATAATGAGGCCCCGTGCCTTTAGCCGTTCCTATACGTTTACCCTTCAGGTCTGTGGGGTTGACAATGCCTCTGTCCTTTCGTGCAATGATTCTTGGATCATTACCGGAGGAACCAATGGATGCGATAGCACTGAAATCCTGCCGTTTAAAGCTATTGAAGACGAAATTCATGTCCGTTGCAGTGGCCATATCAATTTTACCTTCTAACATATCTCTTATTGCAACGATTCCGCCCTCGATGTATTTAACCGTCATATCGAGGCCGTTTGCCGTGAAATAACCATTCTCCTCTGCTATCATACACAGTGCGGTCATAGGTTCTAATGCAACCCCAAGACTTACCTTTTCACGTACCGCTTTAGGTTTGCCATTTCTTGTTTGCATAGTAATGGTGAACACCATAAGTGTCACCACTATGAGCAATATTGATAATTTGACCTTTTTCATATTCCCCTGTTTAACACCATTTTAATACCAGATTGTCTTCCCAGACCTGTTAAATAACCTCTAAAAATAATATTCTACCCCTCCCTTGCACAATACAAAATACTCTCAGCCAAATACTCCAGATTAATCGGCTTTATTATATTTCTACAAACCGTATCACTTGTATGCTGTTCATCGTTATAAGCGGTGGTTATTATAATGGGCTGGGATTTACCGGTTTTCTGTATTTTTTCTATCATTGCCATTCCATCCATAACAGGCATTTGAATATCAGTTATCACTATATCAATTGCAGGTTCATTTGCTATATAAATATCCAAACCTTCTTTACCATTCTGAGCTTCATAAACAAAAGCTACCCTTCTCTTTAAAAAACGGGCAACCGTTCCTCTTATATGTGGATCATCTTCTACGTAAAGAACTGTTAATGTTTTCAGTAATTCATTCTCTGCTGTCATATCTCTATCCTAAACTCACACCATCCATCCATGTTCCTAACCGTAATAGTGCCTTTCATGTTTTTCTCTATTATTACCTTTGCCATATATAGCCCCAAACCAACTCCCTGTGACCTGTCTTTGGTGGTAAAGTACGGCTCAAACACTTTGTTTATTATATCATCAGGAATTTCACCACCATTGTCAGAAACAGATATAATTACTCTATTGGTAGTGGCATCCTTATTTAACTTTATTTTAATAATTCCATTAATGATATTATTTTGTTCAAATTTATCCTTGGCATTTGTTAGAATATTTAAAATTACATTGGCAAACTCATTCGGATATCCTTGTATAGTTAAACTCTCATCTAATTCATTATCGATAACAATACCTTTCTCTTTGATATACCCTGATAGCAGTGATTTGGCTCTGTTTATCTTATCAGCTATGTTGAACTCAGTTAGTTCTTTCTTTTGGATATAAAAATTTCTTAAATTATCTATTGTCGCCGATAGATTATTCAGTTCAGACATGGACTCTTCAATAATCTTAATCATATATGCTTCGTCTAATTCATCATGTATGTATGCATCTTTTATTTCCTGGATTGAAACTCCGATTGCACATAACGGTTGCCTCCAGTGGTGAGAGATATTTATAAGTAATTCACCCATGGCAGCCAGTTTGGACTGCTGGATCAGAATTTGCTCCTGTCTCCTGCCATCTTGTTCCGCGGCTTTTTTTTCTGTTATGTCAATGCAGGCGCCTGCCATAGAAATGATGTCTCCCCTGTCGTTCATAAACGGTACCCCGACGTACAGAATCCAGCACTCGGTGCCCTCAGGCAATATAATGCGGCATTCGAGGGAAAACTTTACTTTATTCACCATAGCGCTTCTAATAGCTTCCTCTACCTTTTCCCTGTCACCGGGATGTATTCGCTGAATAAAATCGTTTACAGGCTGGGTTGTTTCCCTGGGTATCAGTCCCAGAATGGCATTGAGGTTTTCATCACGAGTATCTTCACCGGAATCTACCATCCAGCGCCACGTTCCTATACGCGAGGCTGAAAGAACCGCGCTGAGCCTCTGTCTGCTATCTTGCAGAGCTTCCCGCATCTCCTTCATTTCAGTTACATCCTGAATTGTACCATAAAGGACTTTTACCGTGCCGTTAGAGCTGTACTTTACCTGGCCTATGGTGTAAATGTAACGGGTTTCTCCATTTCTTCTTATGATGCGGTACTCAAAGGGATGACCTCCCTTGTCCGTTATCCAGTGTTTTACGTTGTTATTGTGAAAATCCCTGTCGTCAGGATGGATAATATTCTTTAGGTCGTTATATGAGAGACTTGTTTCTTTTTTCTCCATGCCGTATATGGCGTATGCTTCATCGGACCATAGAACTCTGTCTTTGTCGATATCATATTCCCAACTACCTATATGTGCAATGCGCTGGGATTCTATAAGTTTAGCACTGCTCTCGCTGAGTTCCTTGTTTGTCACACATATAGTCTGGAGGTATTCCCTGTTTTGTACCGTTTTAACCACTACACCGGCAATGTTTTTAATAAATGGCTCATAGGGAATGTATTGTTCCAGGTTATGCAGTTTAGACAGGAAAACCCCCATAAATCGCTCTTTATCTTTTAAGGTAACGACTCTGTCGTTTTGAGATACGGTAAAGTTACATTTTTTTAATGATGAGTGGTCGCTGAAATCACAGTCGCCACACTTAAAAAACCGATCATGTAAGGAGTCGTAAACCGTACCGTTAATACATAGTAAAAGATGGGAAACACCGGGTATTTCAATTAAAGCATGCCCCAGGAATCCCACCATGCCTTCCATGGTTGGCATAACGTCAAGAGATTCCTGAATGACAAGCATCTTGCCAAGAATGTCTGCCTGTATTTGATTATCGTTCATACCCTCTTTCTCAACGGTTTTGGTATTTTATATTTCCCTGCTCTATTGATTTACTGAATACCTCTGGAGAAATACCTCAGGCTTGATGTAATAAGGATTGTAGAGTATGTTTCCTCTTACAACCATAAGAGGATGAACGCTCAATACGTCAAAAATGGTTCCACCGTCGAACTTTGTAGCGTCATACTGGCATATGCCCGTAATCGGATATTCGTTAAATAATATGTTGATCCTGCTCTCGTATTCTATTAACCGCTTCTTATCGATTGTGTCTTTAAGGGCCCAACCCATCTCTCCGCTTGCCCTGATCAAATTAAAACCTTCATCCAGGCTGGCGAAAAAGAAATCTTTAAGGAGAGACAGCATTCTATCAGGTATAAAAGTGCCGTCAGGGCAATAAACGGGAGAATTCATCCTGGCCACCAGTTGTTTAGTGCCTGCATATTTCGAAACCTCCACGCCAAGTTCCTTCATGTAGCCGTCTATGTCACTTTCGGTTGCAACGTCTGCGAAATAAGCGACTTTTTCCCCTGACACCAATCCACTCTCCACATACCTGGACATTACGGACTTACGCTCTGTGTCGTCGTTATAGATGTAACACATGTGGATTCCGTTTTGAAACTTCGTCTCGGTAAACCCTAAACTTATTTCCGTCCGAACTATATCCTTACTCATGTTATTACCTCCTTTTCGCTGGGCTGTTAACCCCCCTGCCCGGAGTGGCGTTCTATAATAAGGATTGCAGCACACACTCTTGTGAAAGATCTGCGGCGGCTGGAGTACACGCCCAGCCCGGCATTACTCTCTTTCGAGATACATCACAAGTACTAATATTATTATACAACAATTGGCGATTTCATACAATAACTCTAAATATTTATAGTGTTCAGACTTGATAATTTAGACAGAAAATTTCAATTTAACCATCTTTCTTTCCCAGATACGCATCCATTACTCTTTTTTCATTAAGCAGTTCTTTAGAATTCCCCTCCATTACGATCCTGCCGGTTTCCATTACATATGCGTAGTCAGATATACTTAAAGCCTTGTGAACATTTTGCTCAACCAACATAATGGTTACGCCGCTTTCGTTGATTTCGCTAATTATCTCAAATATGTGTTCTATAACTATGGGAGCCAGCCCAAGTGATGGTTCATCAAATAAAATGAATTTAGGTTTTGACATCAGCGCTCTCCCAATTGCAAGCATCTGCTGTTCACCGCCGGAAAGAGTCCCTGCCAATTGGTCTTTTCTTGAGCCAAGAATTGGAAATTTCTCAAGTATATTTTCCAAATCAGGCATAACTTCACGGTCCTGCCTTATGTAAGCTCCCATAAGCAGATTTTCAAGCACAGTCATCTTATTTAGAATCGCCCGTCCCTCTGGTACATAGGATATTCCCTTGCGTATTATCTCATCGGCTCTGAGGGTGTCAATCTTCATACCGTTATAGCGTATTTTACCGGAGAGAGGCGGAATTAATCCGGCTATCGTTTTCATTAGTGTGGTTTTGCCTGCTCCATTTGCGCCCACAAGCGAAACAACCTGTCTGTCCTTAACTCTTAGTGTAACCCCTCTTAAGGCTTCAACGTGGCCGTAACAAACCGAGAGCGAATCTATTTCAAGATCTGGCATTTTTCACAACCTCAGCTGTTTTACCAAGATAGGCCTCGATTACCTCTGGATTTTTTTGAATTTCCGCAGGGGTCCCCACTGCTATAACATGTCCGAAGTTAAGCGCAATAACGATGTCACATACGCCCATGACAAGTCCCATATCGTGCTCTATCAAAAGCACTGAAACCCCGTTGTCCCGTATTTCCATTATAAGTCTCATAATGTCCTGTGTCTCGGTATCGTTCATACCGGAGACAGGCTCATCCAAAAGCAAAAGCTGCGGGTTTAACGCTAAAGACCTGGCTATTTCCAGCCGTCTCTGCTGCCCATAGGAAAAATTATCTGAAATCTCATCAGCCTTTCCACTGAGCCCAACAAATGAAAGCAGTTGTTGAGCTTTTTCCAGTAACAACTGCTCCTGCCGCCTGTAGCCGGTAAATTTAAAAGCACACCTGCAAACTCCCCCTCTGCTTACAGAGTGCATTCCTGTCATGACGTTTTCAACCGCCTCCATCTGTCCAAACAGCTTTATGTTTTGAAACGTCCGTCCAATGCCAAGCTCTGCAATTCTGTATGGCCTGAGGCCGGTTATATCCTTGCCGTTAAAAATTATCCGTCCTGAGTCCTCTTTTGTTATCGAGGTTATGATATTAAAAAGTGTGGTTTTGCCTGCTCCGTTTGGGCCTATCAGGCCAACTATCTCTCCGGCTTTAACATTCAGGGAAACATCGCGTAGTGCTGTTACTCCTCCAAAATTTTTATTTATTAGTTTTAATTGCAGCATTATTTGTTTTTTTACCGTGTTTTCTGAAAAAGTTTTCAGTAATAATTCCCTCAGGTTTAAATGCCATCATAATGACAAGGATAGCTCCAAAAGCTACATACCGGTAGTCTTTGAGAAATCTTAGTGCCTCCGGTATGACTGTTAAAACAGTTGCTCCAAACACAGCGCCAAGTACATGCCCGCTCCCTCCCAACACGGTAAATATCAGCGCCTCCACTGCCCTGTGATATGTAAAGTCCGAGGGACTGATGTATGATACCGTATGGGCGTAGAGCGCCCCTGCAATTGCCGATATAAAGGCGCTTTGGCTAAATGCAAGCACCTTGTAGTAGTGAATGTTTATGCCAATGGATTCTGCCGCTGTCTCATCCAGTCTGATTGCATTGTTTGCCCTCCATATGCGGGTATTTCTTAGCGAAGCAAAAAACCAGACGAAAAATCCGGTGATGAAAAATAGTATCAAAAAGACCGTTAAATCGGATGCCACATTCTTATTGGAACTATCTATAATGCTTTGCTCCGTTAAAAATCTCACAGTACTGCTGCTGATTAACGGTATTGCGCTTATGCCTGTAGCGCCTCCGGTTATTGTTTCCCATTTTATGAAAATTACTCTCATCACCTCTCCAAACCCCAGTGTGGCAATGGCAAGATATACGCCTTTAAGGCGAAGTGATGGAACACCAACCAGAATTCCTACTAAAGTTGAAACTCCTCCGGCAATAACTATAGCAAAAGGTATTGGCAGGCCAAAGCGTGTTACGGCAATTGCCGATACATATGCGCCAAGTCCCATAAAACCGGCGCCTCCCAGTGAAAGCTGTCCGGTTGACAACGGAACATAGACTCCTAAAGCAAGCATGATGTTAATCAGTGTAAAGGAGCCTATCTGAATGTAGTATGAATTTAAATAGCTTAACACTTATACTTTTACTTTTTGAATTGTGCCGAACAGGCCCTGAGGTTTGATTAACAATACGGCCATTATAATTATAAAACCGATAATTTCCTTGTAGCCGGAATCTCCGTAAGCTACCACAAATGTCTCGGCAAGTCCCAGTAGAATGCCCCCTGTAACCGCTCCGTTAACGCTTCCCATGCCGCCTAAAATTATAATTGCAAGTCCTTTAAGCCCCATTGCCAGCCCTATTTCATTGTTTACACTGTTAAATGCCATTGCTACAAGCACTCCTGCCGCCCCTCCGGCACATGAGGCACTAACGACCGTGAAGGTTATAACTTTTGACGTGTTGACTCCCAAAAAAGCCGCAGTGTCAGGATTTTCCGAAACTGCCCTGAGTGCCCGTCCGCTTTTGGAGTTTTTCAGCCAAACGTATAAAAGTATTGTAATAGTAAAAGACACGGCAAGGATTACAATGTTTATTAAGTTTATATCTACGTCGCCCAGTTTAAAGTTAATTTCGGAAATTGAGGTCCTAAATGAAATCGTGTCGCTTCCAAAAAGCGCTCTGGCTATGTTTTCAAGTATAATCGAAACTCCTATTGTGCTGATTAGAGGAGCAAGAGGGGATGAGTTTTTCATCCTTCTTAATGGCCGCAGGGCAAATAGTTCAAGAGCATATCCTAACAGTCCGCTTACGATACACCCGCCCAAAAACCCCACCCATAGCGGCAGCCCCAGCTTGCTTACAATCAGCACAGCCGTAAAAGCTCCAAACATAAAAACTGCACCGTGTGCCATATTAAGAATATCCAGCACGCCAAAGATAAGTGTCAAGCCTAAAGCCGTTAAAGAGTATATGCTTCCAAGCGTTATCCCGTTTATTAGCTGCTCGATAAAAAGGTGCATAATGTGGATATTTATTATTGCAGAAGTTGGAACTTGCCGTCTTTGGCTATCAACACAAAAGGTTCCATATCAACGTCACGGTTTTGATCAAATGAGAATTTTCCAAGCACTCCGTTGAAATTTCTGACAGAAGCAAGCGCATCCCGAATTTTATTTCTGTCAGAGGAGGCAGCCGTCTTAATTGCGTGAGCCATAATAAACAATCCGTCATAGGCTTGAGCCGCGAACTGGTCTGGTTTGCTGCCATAGGCTTTCTCAAACTTGCCGATAAAATCCAAAACTTTAGGGTTTTCTACAGATTCGCTAAACCACGGGGTTGCAACTATCAGTACGTCTGAAGAGCTCCCGGCTATTTCAAATATCTTAGGGGAGTTAAAACCATTTCCGCCAATTACCGGCACAGTAATTCCCATTTTCCTTGCCTGATCCAAAATCACCCCGCCCTCGTTATAAAGCGCCGAGCACAACAGGGCATCCGGCGAGGTGGATTTAATCTTTGTAAGCTGGGCTTTAAAATCCGTCTGCCCTTTTTGAAATTTCTCTATGGTGGTGATATTTAATCCAAGAGCCTCTGCCGTTGATTTCATAGTGTCAAAAGCAGATTTGGTAAAAACGTCATCGTCACCGTAAAGCATGGCAACGTTTTTAATGTGATATTTCTCAATTGCCTTTTTAATAGCAAATGGAATCGCAATGGACTCAGGCATAGAATCTCTGAAAACGAATTGTCCGATGCCGGTTATACCGGAGGCTGTGTTTGAAGTAGCAAGGATTGGGATGCCGTTACCGTTTGCCTCAGGGCCCACCAACCGCATCTCGGTACTCAGTGTAGGCCCCAAAATTGCCGTAACCTTATCCGAGTTGATTAGTTTTTTAACTACCGAAAGCGCCTGCTCTTGTTTACCGGCAGAGTCCTCAATAATCAGCTCTATGTTTAAAGTGCCGGCTTTATTAATCTCTGAAGCGGCTAATTTAAATCCGTTTACTATAGAATTTCCATAACCGGCAGCAGGCCCACTAAGAGCTGCTATTATCCCTATTTTTATGGACTGCTGCTGATTAGGCTGTTCGCCTTTCACTTTCGGCACATCAACCTTACAGGAAAACAGCAGCAACGATACCGCTATAATTATTATCTTCTTTAGCTTCAATCTAACCATTAACCGCTTTGGATTTCATCTGAAATTTAAAACTTTCCGCTGCTTTGTGTCAATAGGGAGAGGGAAAGTAGTAATGAAGAGTAAAAATGAGAAAGTAGTAAGGGAGAGTAAGTGATAAGGGAAAGGGCTTTGCCCTTTCCCTTAAATCCTTTCCCACACGGGGAATGATTCCCCGTGACCCCCGGTTTTGTGGTTAGCGATTGGGTGGGTGTAGGGGCAACCCCCTGTGGTTGCCCTTGCTTTGTTAGTGTGCTTGTGATAAAAGAATTTTTCAACCGGCGTACCGCCGCTTAAAAAGTTTCAATTGCGAGCTTCGCCCGCAAAACAGACGATCAGATTAAAATTATCAGTCATGACGCAACCTTATATTTCTAAATTCCCTAAATGTTATATAATAAGACATTGTGGACTTACCATAAGGAGGTACAATGATTTTACAAAAAAAAGAAATATATAATCTGATAGATGACTTACCGGATTTGGTAGAAATTGATGAGGTCATCTACCGGTTGTATTTACGTCAGAAACTTGAATCTGCAGAAAGCGATATAAATGAAGACAATCTTATTTCACATGAGGACATGGTTAAGGAAACTGTGAATTGGTTCAAATAAAATGGACACTTACACATCCCCCCGCCGCTTAAAGAGTCTCAATGCAAGCGATGAAAGCCCAAGACGGATGGGCATTATTAAAGTAAGGAACTCTTGATAAGGGATTTTTCTCTTTTTTGTCATTCCCGTGAAAACGGGAATCCAGTCCCATGAGGTAGAGGCGAATAATTATTCACCATACTAAGACAATAATAATTTTTTTTCTAATGCGTTTGCCCTGATAGGAAAAGGGGGATTAAGGGTTATTTCATTTTTATTAAGTATTATTGCTCTAAAGTGTTGATGTGTTTTACTTTTTGTTTGTTATTTGGTATAACAAAAAGAGGAGGTAATTACATGAAATACAGAATATTGGTAGAACAAGACGAGGATGGAGTATTTATAGCACAGTGTCCGGCATTACCTGGCTGTGTATCTCAGGGTAAAACCAGGCAGGAGGCGATTACAAATATTGCAGATGCCATTAAAGGTTATATAGAGAGTTTAAAAAAGCACAGTGAAGCTATTCCGCCACCGATAGAAGAGGAATTAGTTGAGGTATTGGTTTGACCAGATTACCGGTATTATCAGGTAAAGATTTATGTAAAGCGTTAGAGAATTTCGGATATTTAATAGACCATCAAACATGAGGCCATATCATTCTTAGAAATCATCTTCCGCCTTACAGAAGAGCAGTAGTACCTAACCATAAAGAAATTGCAAAAGGAACTCTAAAAGCTATATTGAATCAAACCGGACTAACTATTGAAGAGCTAAACAAAGTTCTCTGAAATAATATCACATCTCATTGCGCGTTAAAGAAATCACCGCGTTGGAGCAAGCTTGAAGATTGCCCCCCACAGTGTTTGGAAATATGGGAATGCTGGTAAATTAATTCACCCCTTTATCCTTTTAACCCTTTTTTTGCAAATTCAAGATTTCTCTGCGTAGTTTGAACAGACGGATGGTTTTCATCAAAAAATTTTAATTTAATACTTAAAGCCTGCTCGTAATACTCAATAGCTTTTTCAGATTCACCAAGTTGGCTTAAAATGAATCCATAGGCAATCAGCAAAGCAGCTACATTTCCAGCATTTGCCTCTATCGCTCTTTTTATAACTGCATCGTCTATTTTATCTGCTATTTCCTTTTGCATGGAGCGTGTTTCTCTGAAGAGCAGCAAATTTTTCATGTGTGCGCTTAACCAAGCTGCATGTTTACAAGCGCCGAAAATATTATCTGTTTTTGTGGCGTGGTATAACGCCTCCTCCAAATACTTTGGCTCAGGATATTTATTATTTTTCAAACTTTTTTCAACTTCACCATCATACCAACCATAAGCATTATTGTGCATTTGGTGCTTTTCGGTATCATTGAGCTTATCCCACATCATGTCTCGTATCACAGGGGTCACCCAATAGTAAGCTTTTTTTTGAGCGTCCTGCTCTTTTTCCATGAATGTGAGGGTTACACCGCTGTCGGTTTTCTTTGTTAAATCCGCACCGGTAAAGGACATTAGCGGCATATCGTGTAGCTTTTTATTGAGGCGTCGTCCTTCAAATTCAAGTTTGAAGTCATACCGGCTTGTTATTATTATGTTGGTTATATAGTTAGCCCAATCAAGAGAGTACAAGAGCGGCCTTATAGCGTCAAGGGCATCACGCGTTATATGGAATTCGTCATTAGCCGAGCGCTCCAGCACCTGTTCAAAATCGTCAAACAAAAATATCGTAGGAATTTCTTTAAAGGTCGCTCTCATTAGCGCTTTAATTTGCTCGTCATAACCAATATCAGATTTTAGAATTTCTAAGCCATTTTTATTTCCATGTTTCTCTACCAAATCCTTGATTTTTGTAAGTATATCAAGTTTACTAAATTGCCCATGAAATACGATTAATTCCCTGTCACGAAACCGCTCGATCAGCTTACCGGAGAGGGTACTTTTCCCAACCCCTGCCACTCCCCGGATAAGCAGCCCAAACTTACTGTGTTCTTTTCCTTTCAAAATATTAATTCCATGCTGAACATATCGCCGCCTGCCGACAAATCCGGTCTCAAGCGCCTTAACCTGGGAATCCCCCAAATACGTATAAACCAACTTTCGCCGTGGCAGATATTTTAACTTCTGTCCGGCGGTTACTATAGGCTCAAGCGGACTCTCATCAGTAAATGCCCTAAGAATGTGCCACGAGTGGTAACTGTCTCTATATAATTGCCGTGTCTTTATGATGCTATCTGCAATACCCTTGCCCTCTGCGATGGTTTTATAAAGCTCCGCTCCCATACGCGTTGCACAAAAATCATAAACCGGCAGCCCCCAACCAAGCACTATGGGAATTCCTGCCTGTACCATCTTACATGCAAAAGACTGGCCGGAGCCGTCTCCCTTACCTGTTAAACATCCGGATAGAAAGAGCATTTTGGGTTTGAAACTCTCCAGCTTTTCCCATAATTTTTCGTGTGTCACCATATCGGGATTGCCTGTCTCATCCTCCATACAAAACACAGGGTTTTCATCAATATTGGCATGACCACTCATATGGACTATGTCGCTGCCGGCAATTTCATAGAGAGTATCATACAAGCCATCTATTGAGCCGGAATCCTCCACTGTGATATCAACAGGGATATGTCCCATTTTTTCAAGAATTAGTTCCTCCTCTTTGTCGTATTCAAGCACTGGCTTTACCCCAGCAGGGGATGAGGCCATAAAGAGGAGTTTTAGTGGATCATTATTTGGTTTTCGTTTTTTGTCTTTCCCGCGCAGCGCTGCCAGTCTTAACATATTGATTCTGTGGGTAAGGAGCAGAAACCCACCGTTATTAATTAACTCAAACGGTAAATCATTAAGCTCATCGGGTAGTTTTAGAAAAATATTAAGAATGTCGTCAGTATCGGATGCCTCTTTAATTTTTGAGGCTAATGTCCCGCCTGTACCGTTAAGTATGTCAAAGAGTGTTTTCCCCAGTCTTGCGCCTTCAGCAGGATTATTAGACCAGTGGTTTAATTTCAACGACTCAAGAGCTGTTTGAACGCTTTTTTCGTCAACACTATGAGATGGATAGTAATTAAACAGAATATCTCTGTTGTTTTTTGAGGATACCGTTTTTATTTCCACAGTAATATGCACCACTGAATGTAGCGAATAAGCATGATTAAAATCAATGTTTTTACACTATCCTAATTTCTACCCCACGGCAACTATTAAAAAAAATTTTTAATTTATAAAGAAAACTTGCAAAATAAAAATATTCGTGATATACTAACATCATAGTGAAAATTAAAAAAGTCGCGTTTATAGAATCTAAAGCGCCAGGTAACCACATATACAGCAGGTATCCTGTCCCCAGAGTGGGATCTGTGCTCCTTTCAACAATACTGACGGCTCATGGTTACGATGTTAAGGTATTCATAGAGGATCTGGCAAAGATAGACTGGCAGTACGTTGAGAGCTCTGATATCGTCTGTATTTCCACAATAACACCTACGGCAGTAAGAGCATACAAACATGCAAAGAGGGTGCAGGCACTGGGCATACCTGTGGTGATGGGCGGCGCTCACGTTTCTTTTATGTCTGAGGAGGCTTTGAACTACTCTGACTATGTGATTAGGGGTGAGGGTGATGAGTCAATAGTGGAGCTTTTCGACTTCCTTGAGAAGGGCTCGCCGGATATAAAGTCAATTAAAGGCCTTTCATACAGAGACAAGCAGGGTGCAGTTGTAAACAATGAGGCACGGCCTCTTCTGGCATCTCTCGATTGGCTGCCTATCCCTGACGTATCGCTTGTGCATGAATTTGATAAGTCCATTATATATCCAATATCGCTGTCACGCGGGTGCCCGTTTAACTGCAACTTCTGCTCTGTTATTAGGGTGTTTGGACGGCGTTACCGGTCTAAGTCTATAGAGAATTCAATGGCTGAGATCCGCTCAGCTACCAGTCATCCAAGGAAAAATATATTTTTTGTGGATGATAATTTCACAGCAAGCAAGAAAAGAGCAAAAACCCTCCTTAAGGAAATGGTCAACGAGAAGATGAAAACTGGCTACAATGCCCAGGTACGTACAGACATCGCAAAGGACCCGGAATTACTTGGGCTGTTGGCAGAATCCTGTTGTAGCACAGTTTATATAGGGTTTGAATCAATAAATCCTCAAACTCTGATTGAATACAATAAGGGGCAGGGTTTGAAGGAAATTAAGGACTGTATAAAAGCAGTAAAAGAGTATGGAATATCAATTCACGGGATGTTTGTCCTTGGCGCAGACAACGACGATGTTACAACGATTAGACAGACCGTTGAATTTGCAATAGAGCAGGGGATAGATACAATTCAGTTGATGATATTAACACCGCTTCCCGGCACACCGTTTTATAACGATATGTTGTCAAGCGGCAGATTGATTCATCAGGACTGGGCTAAGTTTGACGCTCACCACGTAACATTTAAGCCAAAGATACTAAGTCCTCAGACGCTACACATGGAAACATTAAAGGCTATGGGGCGCTTCTATTCGTGGAAATACATTTTCAGACACATGGCAAAGCTGGACTTTTTCCATGTTGCAGTAGGACTTTACGGAAAACATGCCGTAAAACAGGCATTAGTTGAAGCTAAAGAGTATCTGAACGTTATCACCCAACTGCTGGAAAATAATAATATATCTCAACATAACGTTTCTATTCAGTAATACCAAACCGCATTCCTTGTTTTAAACCCTGCAGATAGTTAATTCTACGCTGACTACGTGCTTATTTACCGCAGCATTTCTTGTATTTTTTACCGCTACCGCAAGAACAGGGTTCATTTCTACCGGGTTTTTTGTTTTTTCTGACAGTCTGTGGGGTTTCGTTATCGCTTCTGTTATAAAACACCGGTTGTCTTTTTTGTATGTTAGAACGCTCAATTTCCTCTTCTGAATGCACCTTTATGTGGAATAATCGTGTCAGAAATTCGCTTGTTACCCGGAAAGTCAAATCTGAAAACATTTCAAAGGCTTCTTTTTTATATTCCACGAGGGGGTCTTTTTGCCCGTAGCCGCGAAGTCCTATTCCCTCTTTAAGATGGTCCATGGCAAGCAGGTGGTCTTTCCACTGAGTGTCAAGAAGTTGAAGGAGGGTAACTTTTTCAAAATACCGCAGGACATGTTCCCCCATCTCATCTTCTTTCTTTTTGTACAACCCTTTTAACACAGCAGGTATCTTCTCTTTTAACGCATTTATGTGTTTAACGTCTTCAATTTGGCGTTTTAATTCTTTTTGAGAGATTGCAAATATACCAAACATTGAGTCCAGCAAACCGTCCATATCCCAGTTTTCACTGTAAGTGTCCTCAGGACACGAGCGCTCTAAAGTATCCGTAGCCGTATCTTCAATCATTTCTGTTATCTGCTCTTGAAGCGACTCTGCAGCAAGGATTTCCCTTCTGTAAGAGTAAATCTCAGTTCTTTGTTTGTTCATCACGTCATCGTATTCAAGGAGGTGTTTTCTTATATCAAAGTTGTGTGCCTCGACCTTTTTCTGAGCGTTGGCAATAGCCCGTGAGACCATTTTATTTTCAATTGGAACATCCTCCTCCATGCCGAGGCGTCCCATAAGTCCGGAGATTCTATCGGAACCAAAAATTCTCATTAGATCATCCTCAAGGGAAAGGAAAAACTTGGAGGTGCCGGGGTCGCCCTGACGTCCTGAGCGTCCTCGCAACTGGTTATCTATGCGGCGAGCCTCGTGGCGTTCTGTTCCCAGAATGAAAAGGCCTCCGGCCTCGATTACTTTCTCTTTGTCACTGGCGCAGATTTCCTCAGCTTTTGAGAGTGTATCTTTCCACTCCTCGTCTGTATATTCCTTGTTGTCTTTGAGCATATCGTGTGCCAGTCCCTTAGGGTTTCCCCCAAGTACGATGTCAGTGCCACGGCCAGCCATGTTGGTTGCTATAGTTACAGCGCCGCTTCTGCCAGCTTGTGCCACGATTTCTGCTTCTTTCTCATGGTATTTGGCGTTTAGCACGCTATGCGGGATGCCTGCCTTTTTAAGCTCTTTTGACAACACCTCTGACTTATCTATTGATATAGTACCGACTAAAACCGGCTGAGACTTAGAGTTACACTCTTTTATGGTTTCTATTACGGACTTATATTTAGCCTGTTCGTTTTTATATATTGAATCCGGTAAATCTGATCTGTTCATAGGCCTGTTAGTTGGTATAACCATAACGTCAAGGTTATAGATTTTTCCAAACTCCTCTGCCTCAGTGTCAGCGGTGCCTGTCATACCGGCAAGTTTATTGTACATTCTGAAGAAATTCTGAAACGTAATTGTGGCAAGGGTTTGGTTTTCACTCTCTATTTTTACGCCTTCTTTGGCCTCTATCGCCTGATGAAGACCATCTGACCAGCGTCTGCCGGGCATAAGGCGGCCTGTAAACTCATCTACGATGATTACCTCGCCATCGGTTACCACATAATCTGTGTCTTTTTTGTACATGTTGTGCGCCTTAAGCCCCTGAAGCACGTGATGAACCAGTTCTATGTTTATTGGGTCAAACAAGTTCTCCACACCAATCAGTCTTTCTGCGTGTAGAGCGCCCTCTTCAGTTAAAATTACATTTTTTTGCTTTTCATCAATAGTGTAATCTACTTCTTTTTTAAGTTTTGGGATCATTTTGTTAATTTTATAGTACTTGTCGGTAGATTCCTCAGAGGGACCGGATATAATTAGCGGAGTTCTGGCCTCGTCAATTAAAATGCTATCCACCTCATCCACGATGGCATAGTTAAGCTCACGCTGTGAAAACTCCTCCAATTCGTACTTCATATTGTCACGGAGGTAATCAAATCCGTACTCATTATTTGTGCCGTATGTTATGTCTGCCCGATACGCCTCCTGACGAGTACAGGGATTCAGAAAATCCAGCTTCTCGTACTCGGACTTATACGAGGGGTCATAGATAAAGGAATCGTCGTTTTGAATAGTTCCTATGGATAGTCCCAAAAAATTGTAGATGGGTCCCATCCACTGAGTGTCACGCCGCGCCAGGTAATCGTTAACAGTGACAACGTGTACCCCTCTGCCATCCAGTGCATTTAGGTAAACCGGAAGAGTTGCAACAAGGGTTTTGCCCTCACCGGTTTTCATCTCTGAGATTTTACCCTGATGAAGGACAATGCCTCCAACTAACTGCATATCAAAGTGGCGCATGGAAAGAATCCGCTTAGAGACCTCTCTAACTATGGCAAACGCTTCAGTCAGGATGTCATCCAGTGTTTCACCATTTTTGAGGCGGGTGCGAAACTCTCCGGTTTTGTCTTTTAGCTGTGAATCCGAGAGTTTTGATACTGCGGCCTCCTGATCATTTATAAGCTCTACCAGAGGCATGAGCTTTTTTAACTCACGCTCGTTTTTAGTGCCAAAAACCTTTTTTAATACATACCCTATCATTTTATTAGCCTTCTTTTATTTTGTCATTATTGTCGCTCTGTAAATAACCACATATTATATCATAATTGATGTATTTTTTTGATATTTTTTTTAGACTTTCACTGCTTACATCGCTAATAAAAGGGACTGTGCCGATTATTGGCACTCCTAAAGAAAACTCTGCTATTATCACGGGGTTAGTTTTGAGTGCTAAACTATCTGCCGTACTTGTGTGATTTATTATAATTCCAATGACGGATATTTTTCTGGCTTTGAGGAAATCAAGGGTAAGAAGGGTATGGTTTATAGCTCCCAGCCGGTTTTCACACACCACAATTACCGGCAATTGGAGCTCTGTTATAAGGTCATACACAAACTTGTCCGTTGTAATTGGTACCATAACGCCGCCAACTCCCTCAATCAAAAGGATTTTGGAGTTATCAACATTTTTTAGAGATGTTATAAATTCATCCCATAGAATGTTTTTGTTTTCAATTCTTGAAGCGGCAAGCGGACACAGGGGGTCTTTAAATCTGATGGGCGTGATGTCATCAACGTTTTCGTTTTTCATGGAGGGAATATTTGTAAGGTAGAACGAGCCATCCTCAGGGATTAAAATACCGCCATCTGATTTGCAGCCCGTTTCAATCGGTTTTCTGAGCGTTACGCTATAACCCATTTCACTTAACCCGATGGCAAGAAGCGTGGTTATCAGAGTCTTACCGACTCCGGTATCAGTGCCGGTAATGAAAAACCCTTTCATGGTCTGCTATCCAGTGTAAAAATTTGGCCTGTAACTTTTGTGGTTTTTAATATTGTGGCGATAAACATTGCCGCCTCCTTGGGACTGGAAAGAGTGCCAAGGACACTTTCTGTTTCAGCGCGTTTTAGGGCAGTCTCGTTTAATCGTCCCATTGTAGTATTAAGAAACCCGGGCAAAACCGTGTTTACTTTTATATTGTACTCCGAAAGTTCCTTTGTTAAACTCATGGAGAGTCCGATAAGTGCCGCCTTTGATGCGCTGTAGGCGCACTGTCCGGCACTCCCCCGTGTGGCTGAACGTGATGATATATTAATAATGTGAGGGTTATCCGAGTTTTTTAAAAATGGCACCATCTCCCTTATCAGATAAAACACTCCTGTCAAGTTAACAGCAATAACCTCATCCCAACTGCTTTCCGGATAGTTTACGATAAGACCGTCACGGCTCACTCCGGCAGAGTTTATAAGATAATCAAGTTTCCCAAAATTTTCGCGTACATAATCGGTAATTTTTGTGACATCTGACTTATTTCTAATATCGGCTTTCAATGTGTGCAGAGCTTTTCCAAAACCTTCAATTGAGATATCGTTGCTATTATAAATACCTATGACCTCTGTGGAATCCTTTAAGAGCGCCAGAGCAATCTCTTTTCCAAGACCGCCTGAAGCGCCGGTAATTAGAGTTATGGGCATTTGCTATGATTTTATCAGATTGAAGGGGATTGAAACAAGAATACGGAATATTAAGTAAGGGAAAGGGCGCTGCCCTTCCCCTTAGACCCCATCCTGCACGGGGAAATGATTCCCCCGTGACCCCTCGGTTTTGTTGTTAGCGATTTTTTATTATGTGTAGGGGCTGCCCCCTGTGGCTGCCCAGATAAAAGAATTTTTCAACCGGCGTTCCGCCGCTTAAAAAGTCTCAATTGCGAGCTCTGCCCGCAAAACAGACGAAAGGATTTAACGCCTCATCACTCAAAACATCCCATTCATCAAATTCTCTTCTGAGTGAAAAGTCAGCATCTCTTTGTGCGGCTATACTCTTTTTAAAAATATGAATAAGATTAAGAATGTTTTGCATCTGCTCATCAGGCAGATCTTGAAGCTCTTTAAGAATTTCCTCTGTAAACCTGACCTGTGTTTGCATTTGCCACCTCCAATTTGAATATCTTATTTTAGCTAATCTAAGAAATATTTATCCAGTTTTTTGAATTTTAAAACGACTGGATTCCCGCTCTACATGGAGTCACTGACCCTCGGCAGATAAAAACCTAACCTATTTTACCCTGTCGTTATATTCCCGTGTAAGCACCTGTGCAAGATTACTCTTAATAAGACCAATGGTTTTATCAAAATAGTGTAATGATGAATCCTCAAGAAGCATTATCACACCAACATCTGAGGCACTTATATAACCCTTTTCATAATGTTTAAATTTTAATAGTGGTGAACAATAACTAAGCATTGTTACACCAGCATCCGTGGCAGTTACATATTTTTTCCCATATTCTTTAAATTCGGAGGCATTTGTTCCTTTTATATTAATTTTGGTAATCGCCTCTATTTTGTCTTGCGTAAAATTATATTTTAGACCTATATCTGCCGGTAAGAAAAGCGTTCCTTCAAAAATATCATTGTAATCTTGCGCAAATTTTTCTCTTGTGTATTTCATTTCTTCACCAAATTCAGAAATAATACAAAGCTTAGGTTTTAATGTCTGAATAAGACTGCCCAAGCCAAGCCTTCCAAGATGGTTTTTATAAAAATGTTCAAACGGATCATTTTTTTTAATTGTACGCTTATGTTGTTTGATACTGCCTATATATGTATTTTCATAGCTTTCGATACCGCCCAAATGTGCGAGTAATATGACAGGAGTATTCTTGTAGTCTTCTGCCAGTTTTTTATATACATCCTCTATTTCAATATTCCAACCAGTGTCACCTGTGTAAACCAAAACTCTGTTATCAATCTCTATTACAAAACCAACCGAATGTCTGTCTGAGATTATGTCAGAATGTTTTGCCTTGATTACCTTTATTATTATATCACCTTTTGTCTTTGAGTTTTTTTCTTTTATCAAAAGCTTTTCATCATTTTCTTCAATTACATGAATGTCAAAATTCATCTTAGAACATAAGTCAAGCATACCTGAAAATTTTTTGTTTACGCTTTGAGAAATATAAAAATGGATTACCTTTTTTTTATCACTTTCTTTAAATTTTTTCTCGATTGCCTCTTTTGAGATTCTTTTATGTGTCACACCTTTAAGTTTTGCAAGTTTTCCTCTTATTGTGTCCGTTCTTATATAATCATTCAAACCTTTCACATCCTCGTTATAATTATGTAAAAGGTTAATTATTGATTCTAAATCAGACGTATGATCATTATGAGCGTGACTTATTAACACATAATCAATCTCAGAGAACTTGTGTTTTGCACCTTTAAAATTATCAATGAAATTAAACCCGGGGTCAATTACAATTCCTGTATTGTTTATTTTTAAAAAATACCCGCCGCCTTTGCTTACATGGTAATTATCGGCAATTATTGGTGTGTAGGAATTCCATCTGCGTAACACCTGCAAATAATTATTGTTCTCATCCTCAGGAGGGTCTTTAATAAATCTTAAAAATTCTTCTTTTTCTTTCAGTATGTCATCTTCGTAAGTTGAGGTCTTCTTTAAAACCTTTACTAAAACTGGGTCAGCTTTGTCAATTTCACTACATACCTCTATCAGACTTTCTATTTCTATCAACTGTTCATCTATCATTGAAACGTAGTCAAAATCTTTTTCCTTTATAAATAACTTTTTAGCTTTTTTAAAGTTATATATTGCTTTTGCATATTCTTTTGTTTCTTTAAACAATAAAGCGAGGTTAAACCATGGGTAAACAATATTCTCATCCAGTGTTATAGCCTTTTTGTAGCACTCTTCAGCTTCCACATAATTTCTTTTCTCCGTAAAAATATCTCCAAGATTACACCATGGGTACGCAAATTTATCATCAATTTCAATAGCTTTTTCGAAGCACTTTATAGCCTCCTCATAATTTTGTTGGTCATAGTAAAGCCTACAGAGATTATTCAATGCATTTGCATCTGTCTTATCTAACAGAATAGCTTTTTTGTAGTGCTCTTCAGCATCATCATATCTATTAATTTCGGTATAAAGAAAGCCAAGTCCAATCAATGGGTGAGTAAATGTGCCATCCAGTTCAAAAGCTTTTTCATAGTGTATTTCAGACATACCATATTCTCCTAATTCCCTATAAGCATACCCGAGTCCATGATTTGAAAATGAAAAATTGTTATCTATTTTTAATGATTCTTCAAAAGAATATATTGCCTCATAATAGGATCCTTGTAAAACAAATATCATTCCCTTAAAAAACAACGAATATTTTGCAAGGTTGTCATCATGAGCGTTTTCTACTTCATTAATTAATTCATTAAACAGATAAATTCTTTCATCTCTTTCTGATCTGAGTTTATATTCTTCTAAATACCGCTTTCGTATTTTTTCTTCAATGCTATTTTCAGCCATCATTGCTCCTTTTTAGTATTCTTTAGAAATAGTGTTTCTGATATTAAAAATGAATTTATTCCATATTATATGAACATTTTAGTAGAAATGCAATAATCTGTGAAAATTATTTATCATCATAATATACGAGCAAGCTGAGGCTTCTCTTTTTAAGGCGACGGGGGCTTATATTCTTTCTAATGTGTTTGCCATGAGATATTTGATATAATATATCAGTAAGTGGACACAGTGAACTAAAATTTTAATCAGAGATAATTATGATACATAAAATGACTATGATTTATTGGAAAACAGATAATTTATGGTTAGGTAAAATCTTAGAGTATCCGGATATAATGACACAAGGAGAGACTATAGATGAGTTAGAAGAAAATATGAAAGATGCATATCGCTTAATGGTACTGGAGGATATCCCTGCTGATTTCAAAATCATTGCTGTATGAAGAGAACGGAACTTATCCGTAAGCATCTTAGATGCAGGATGTATTTTTCTTAAACATGGCGCAAGACACGATTTATACATTAACCCTGCCACGGGGAGAAAACAGGCGATTCCAAGACATAATGAAATTGATGACATATTCAAAACATATCAAAAAGGTTTTGGGTATTTAAGTAACCAGCATGGGCACAAGAGGGTCCACTAAAGAGTTATTTTTTTTAAGGCGACATCGGCCTTTTTTTATTGAACAGAACCACGAAGAGCCAACGAAGCCTAAACTATAACAAGTTTATAAGACACAGCTTAAACAGCCAAAGATTGTATTTACTAATTTAGCAAAAAAATTTATACTAATAGATAAGTGTGGAAAGAGCCTGTTGCTTTTAAAATCATGATAGATGGAAATTTATTTCAAAACAAAGAAGATGGCAAAGATAATGAGTACAGAGAAGGAATTGAACAGAGCCTTCGGTAAGAATGCTAAGGAATTAAAGAGAAGGCTTGCAGTGCTTAGTGCTGCTCCAACGCTTGAGGATGTGCCTCATACTCCGCCACAGAGGAGACACGAGCTTGCGGGCGACAGAAAGTATCATTATGCAGTGGACTTAAACCATCCGTACAGACTTGTTTTTGAAATTCATAACAAACCGCCTTTAAGGGTTGACGGGAGTGTGGATTTAGGAAAGGTAACGGCAATAACGATTATAGGCGTGGAGGACTATCACTGATGGAATCTAAAGTCTATAAATATAACCCTGACTATGCGGTAAGCCCTGGAGAAATACTTGAGGAACATCTTGCCGTCAAAAAAATGAAGAAGAGTGATTTTGCCAAACAATGCAATCTGAATCCGATGACAATAAGCCGTATCATCTCCGGTAAATGCAAGATAACCCCTGAGATGGCTGATAAGTTTGAAAGGATATTAGAGGTGCCAGCCAGCGTGTGGAATAATCTGGAGTCATCCTATCGTCTCCATATTGCGCTATCCAACGCCCGCACACTAACGAATTTGCCTGATGTTCTGATACCTGTAACTGAAACCGAAGCTAAACGATAGTTTATAATTAGTTTATTTTATTTTTTGTTTATGATTGATTAAAAACATGGCAACGACGATTGAATTATATACTATGCTTAAAGATAAGCTTGGGGATGTTGAAAGCAGAGTTCTTGTTGAGACTATAGAGGACACCCGCGTCGGGTTAAAGACGAGTTACTGAAGGATTTTGCCACTCAGGCAGATAATATGAGGCTTGAGGGTAAAATTGTAAAGCTTGAGGAAAAGATGGAAGGACAATTTAAAAACATCCGTCTTGAAATAAAAATGGTTGCTCTCATTCTCGCTGTCCTCATAATTCTAATGAATCCCAAGGCATTAGATATTATTTCCAAACTTTTCGGCCTCGTTAAGTAAACTATTCTCAACACATTAGACTTAAACCATCCGCACAGACTTATTATAAAGCCTCTTTCAGTGCAGCCACAAGTGACATTAGATCATCTTTAGTGTGAAGCGCCGATACCGATATTCTTAACCGAGGAGTTTTAACAGTTTTGGGTCTGATTGCCGGAACTCTAAAACCCTTTTGTTGCAGAAACTCAGACACTTTTAGCGTCTCCTTTACCGAGCTCATATAAACCGGTACGATGGCTGTATCAGATGGATTAACTGCAATTCCGATGTCTTTTAGTGAGTTTTTCAATAGCTTTGTATTTTCCGTAAGCCGGTTTACGATTTCCGGATTTTTCATCACAAACTTAATAGCGGCAACTGAGGCGGCAGCAACATAAGAGGGTAGGGCGGTAGAGAATATAAACCCCCGTGCCGTGTTGATAAGATAGTCGGTTATGACCTTTGATGCCGCAATAAATCCGCCAAGTGAACCAAATGCCTTTGAGTATGTGCCCATCTGAATTATATGCGGTTCTGGTTTAATGCAAAAGTGATGTAGTGCGCCAACGCCATTTCCGATTACGCCGGTACCGTGGGCATCGTCAATGTATAGCAGGGCGTTATGGGCTTTACAGAGTTCATTTATGCTATCAATTGGTGCAATATCACCATCCATGCTAAAAACAGACTCGGTGACTACCATTTTATTTGGATTTGTGTCTGCCACCATCAACTCTGACAGGTGCTCGACATCATTATGCCGGTAAATGTATTTAGCGGCATTGCTAAGCCTCACGCCGTCAATAATGCTTGCGTGGTTTAGTTCGTCACTGAATATAGCAGTGTTAGTGTCGGCAAGGGCAGGAATTGCTGATACATTAGCTGAGTAGCCGGATGGGAAAGTCAGAGCAGATTCGGTTTGTTTAAATTGAGCCGTCAGGGTTTCCAACTCAGCGTGTATAAGTGTGCCTCCGTGAAGAAGTCTTGATGAGCCACCGCCTGTGCCAAATTTTTGCAGGTATTTTTTAGTGTGCTCGATAATTTCCGGATTATAAGACAAACCGAGGTAATCGTTAGAACTAAAATTTATAAGCGTCTTACCGTTTAAGGAAATAACTCTTCCTTGTGCGCTTTCTCTGTCTGTGATCGTTCTGTAAAGATTTTCGTTTTTAAGCTCTGCTAAACGCTGCACAAATCTCGTTAAGGGCATTTGATATGATTTTATCAAATCAGGGATGATTGATACAAGAAGCGTTGGCGAAGCACTTCATAAACAGCATTTGGAAAAACCAACGTAAATATGTTTAAATTAAGTGTATGGTCTATGAATATATAAACGATTATTTGTATTTTGTAATGAAACCTTATAGCGGCAGGGCTGAGGGAGCCTACCTATACTGCTCCGGCGTTAACGTGTCTCTATTTATGCCGATAACAAAAGGGAAGCATCGTTTTGGCCAAAATCCCGCAGTTAAGGGGCTTCAATCTCTAAATCTTAATGTAATGTCCTTTGCTATCTCAAAGGGGGCAAAGCCAGAGTCTGTCAAAGCAGGCGACTGTGCAAGTCTTACACCTGTCAGCACCGATTTGTGGAGCACAGAGGTCATTCTAATTGAAAATGCAATGGAGGCGTTTTTGAATGAGTTATTTGAATTTGCTGTTAAGGACTTTCTCAGATTATTTTTGCCGCTATGTTTTCCCAACATAAAGTTGCCGGAGGAATTTCTCCCTCCAGCTAAACTGCAAAGTTTTTTTGAATCTCTTAAGTAAACACTTTTTCCCAGTCAAACAGGTAAACAAACAGTCAGGTTTAACGGGTCGTAACCATTTGGCTAAACGCCGGTGTTGTTGTGTTTGTGGTGTATGCTAGTATGCTGACAGCACGGCTGCTTAACGGAGTTACCAGTATCTCTCCGGAGTTGACCGTTGCACCTGAGACAAACAGCGGATTACCGGTATAAGCGCTTTTATCCCCCTTATAACTTTGGTGCGATATGAAGTGGGTTATTACAGTTGTCAGACCGGAAGGGTATGTGGGATATGTACCGGCACTTGACGTCTTAAATACGGCATTACAGGACTTTCCATTAGTGACCGATGCCGTGTTGGCCTCAAAGCAGCCCTCATTGCCGGATGTGTCAGTTATGATCAGGTAGGGCTCTCCCAGGATGTATGAATCAAGATATGCCTGCATATCTGCCGCGGCACTTCGCGCTCCGTACTGAACTGTCCGAACTTTGGCCTTTTCCCTTTGTCCCAAAAAAGCCGGCACGGCTATCGCCGTTAAAATCCCTATAATTGCTATTACTATCAGAAGTTCTATCAATGTGAAACCATTGCCGGCTGATCTAAAACTAATCTCTTCAGCTCCTTTTGATTTATCACCCTTTGTATGAAACATTATCAATCCTCCCGTATGCGCTTATATAGTCGCCGGTCTCATCTAGCCAGTTTATCATTGTAACACATCTTTTTATAAGCATTATATATGCCAGTTAAGAAAAGTTAAAAATAATCACGTCTTAACTAAAATAAACAGTAATAAATATCGTCAAATAGTGTCAGTTAATGACATAATCTGTCATGGTTATACAAATTAGTACAAAATTCTGAATATGATAAAATTCTCCAATTTTTTCTTATATTTACAATTTTCTTAAAATTCTTGTACTATAAATCAAAGTCAGGGGCAGGGTTTGACTATCTTAGATGAGAGATGTCTTTAGCGGGGATATAAAATGGCTAAAACGCTGTATAGTTGTGAGCAAGCGACAGACAGTGTATTAAAAGACAAGCGGGTTGTCATTATAGATGATTTCAAGGAGTTCAGAGATAGTTTAAGAAGGACGTTGTTAGGTCTTGGCGCACGTTTGGTAGATACAGCCGAGGAGGCAAATGACGCAATAAGCAAAATTTCCCGCGTTCCCTATGACATAATCCTCTGCGACTATAACCTTGGAGAGGGCAAAAAGGACGGTCAACAGATATTTGAAGAGCTGTCATATAAAAAAAAGATAGGTTATTCCTCTATGTTTATAATGATAACGGCTGAAAACACCTTGAAGATGGTCATGGGTGTGATGGATTACCAACCGGACGGGTATTTGGTAAAGCCATTTACTACCTCAGACCTTGTACAGCGCATTAAAGCTGCAGACGAAAAAAAACAGTTGTTTTCTGACATTGACAGAGCCATGATGTATAAGGATTACTTAGGTGCATTAGCAGCATGTGATGAGTTAATGAATCACTATCCAAAGTATCTCATTGATATTTTAAAGGTCAAAGGTGATATCTTTATGTTAAGCAGTGATTATAAGAGCGCTGAAAATGTGTATTCAATGATTCTAAAGAAGTACAGACTGGTGTGGGCGGAGTTTAATATGGGTAGGGTTTATTTCTATACTAGAAGGTTTATGGATGCCCGCAATACCTTTAGAACATTAATTGATGAAAACGATATGTTTATACCTGCTTATGACTGGCTTGCACGAAGTTTAGAGGAGTTAGGAGACAAAAAGGGCGCTCAGGGTATTTTAGAAGAGGCCGTAAGCATATCACCGAGGGCGATATTCAGGCAGCGGGCGCTTGGCAACGTCTCCTTTAAGAATAAAGATTTTGATACGGCTGAGACATCTTTTAAACAAGCCGTTAAACTTGGGAAAACCTCAGTATTTAAGGAATCCACTGATTACACACAACTTGCCAAAGTGTTTATTAAGAAACATGATACCACTCATGCACTTTCTTTGATAGAGGAGGTCAGGGCTGACTTTTCTGACAGTGACGACGTTTTGCTTCAGGCAACACTCATCGAGGGCCACATATACGCTGAAACCGACCGGCATGAGAAAGCTATAGAGTCTTTAAACGAGGCTGAAAGAATCATGAAAAAACTCGAAGGCAAAGTGTCTCCTGAACTGGCCATTGACCTGTCGGAGACGTATATTAAATTTGGTGAAAAAGAAAAAGGCATGGAATTATTAAAATACGTCGTTATGAACAACCACTCTGACAATAGCGTAATAAACAGAGTTCAGGATACATTCCGTGGTTTGGGTATGGGCGATGAGGGAATAGATTTTGTGGCGCAGACTAAAGCGGAGATTATCGGAGTTAATAATAAGGGAGTTGATTTAATTAATAAAGGAATGCTGCCAGAGGCGATAGCTTTATTTGAAAAAGCAGCTGACGGACTGCCATCAAACTTCATTATTAACCTAAATGCTCTTAGGGCAATAGTTGGATACCTGCTTAAAAACGGACGCGATGACCGTTACCTGTACAAATGTGAAAAATACATCGAGCGGATAAATGATATTGATCCTAACAACATGAAATTCCTGCAGCTTGTTGACAAATATAACTCTATCAAGTGTCATGAAAGCAGCGCCCCTGAGGGGTATGCTTAACCTGTCATATGTCTTTATCACCTGTTATCGTGGCTATCCTT
The DNA here is from genome assembly GCA_015233895.1 of Nitrospirota bacterium. Classification (NCBI taxonomy): domain Bacteria; kingdom Pseudomonadati; phylum Nitrospirota; species Nitrospirota bacterium. The sequence goes on from JADFXG010000009.1 coordinate 29,054, forward strand.
TAATATTTTATAAACATATGAAAGACTATATCCGGTTTTACGGCAAAGGTCTCTGTGGTTTACTCCTGTAAAGTTATTTTGAATAAATTTACGTTTGGCATTTTTGATTATCTGATCTTTGCCAGGAATATAAATCAACTGTTTGGAAAAATGATCCAAAATTAAGAGCATATTTTCCATACCGATAAGCTCTGCTATTTCTCGCAGATTTTCAGGCAAATTCTCAATTTGTATAGAATTTACCCAGTCTGACTCACAGTTACTCATGTATTTAACAACTCAGCCGCTCTGTAATTACTGCACCAAAAACAGTTACCCGCATTTCTGTCCTGACGCACTATACAGGCTGATATGTCAACGTGGTCATGGTGTATTATGCAAAACATGTTTATTGCTCTAAGAGGCTGACCCCTAAGCCTGAAATTATCATTACTGAAATCATCTTTAACGGTGTTCTCTTTATAGGATTGCAGACGTCTTATCCCGTTTTTATTAACTTTACCAGAATTCCTCATTTTTTCAACTTTCTCCTTCTCTTATAAGCTCCCATAACCACGCACTCGCGGCATACACCATCCTGAGCACATTGACTCCATGACGGACACCTCAGCGCTGTACACAAAAACTTTTTTTTATCCGATGTGAACTCCTCGCTGCAAGAGACATAAATGTCTCTTGCGGATATTTCGCTGCATGTCACTTCATCATCTGATAACATACAATTAGCACACGTCATTAAGGCCACCTTCCCAATTCGCACTCCCTCCCTCTCTATAAAACTCCCCGGCACGTGAAGGGCCGCCTCCGTAAGTATCATCTTTAACTGAATCTCTGTCATCAGTGCCCTCCGCCTCCCTACTGTGTGCTCTGTTGCCTGCACTGGCCTTTACAATCATTGAGCCCTGTGCGTTTAACTTTGTGCTTGTCCTCAAGCCGCTTAAGAAGTGCTGCAATTTCGTCCTTATTTTTTTGTATGATGGGTATTATCAGACCGTCACATATAATGGCTCCGTCATCTGAAATTTTGGCATAACTTGTAGAAATCTCACGCCCAAGATACTTGATTTTAGAATAATCCACTCCTGTAAAATTAGCAAAATCAACTAAAAACTCGGCATTAAAAGGCTTAAGGTCGGCAAGCTGACCATCTATCCGCTTTCTGTCCTGACCTACATATGAACAGAAGTCCGACCATGTTATCCCAAGTTTCTTGTAATTACCGGAGTCTTTTACCGTTTTAAGAAATATAAGTTTAAGAAACCTGCCCTGTGATTCACTGTAAACTGCTGCTTTTATCTTGCCGGCAGTCTCAAATATTTCAGCTTTGATGTGAGCCATCTCATCACTTTCCACTTCAGTTTTACAATCTACACCCCGTTTCGTTAATCTTTTTAACTTAAGCTTAGACATAAAAACTCCTCCCTGTTTTTATTACTTTCATTCTGTGTGCTCTTTACATATAAGCGTTTTTCAAACATTAAATTCCTCCTTTTCTGTATTTAACGTGTTTTTTAAAAAAAGTGTTGTAATTTGTGATAAAACTCCATTGACACCTCCTGTAAAATATTTTAAAATCTAAACATACTTGTAACATAATACTGGTGGGGCAGCCGTGCTTTTGCTATATAGTTAGTAAATCGTATATTATATATAACAAAACGAGGGGTGTGGCCGTTTATGCTTAAGACAAAAAATAACTGTGGAGATGTCTCCATGTGGCCGGTAGCAAAATACATAATAAACACGGAAAAATTATAATCGCAATTGCGATTAATTGTCAAGCAATATGCTCGCTATAGAGAACACAAGTATAGGCAGCCGGATAAAAAAAATCCGGACTGGGGAAAATCTGACTCAAAGATTGTTTGCCAAAGAACTGGAAACATCTGCCGGATATATAAGTGAGTTAGAATCCGGTAAAAAGCTGCCCGGCACTGACATAATGTTGTCGCTGATGCGGCGGTTTAACATAAATATAAATTGGCTGTTAAGCGGCCTTGGTGATACATTTAACGAAAGGCATGTCCATTACAAGGTTCAGACGAGGGGGTTGCAGGAGAACTTACCTCGTGAGGGATTAAAACTTTGGCTCGATGAGTATTGGTCCTCGGCAAAGGAGGATGAGAGAACATGGCTTTTGGTGCAGTTTAAAAAGAGTTTTCCTGATTATGCACATTGGATAGAAAAAAACGGTGGCTTGTTAAGTGAACTTGCGTTACATGATATGGGGTGTTGCATAAGGCAAAACCAGGAGGAGTACGCCGTGCCAACTTTTTCAGTAAATCAAAACCAGGAGAAATACGGTAAAAAAGATCCTAAGTGACTTAGAATGGGAGGTAAAACAACATGGAGCACTATGTGGTGCTTATAACCACACCGGATGCAGACACTGCAAACGTCATATCAGAGGCTCTTATCTCTGAAAACCTTGCTAAATGTGCAAATATCATAAAAGAGGTTAACTCTGTTTTTCACTGGGATGGTAAAATTAATCATGAAAACGAGTGTCTGATGATTATAAAAACCAAAAAGAAAAACTTCAAAACCCTTATGGAAAAAGTAAAAACCCTGCATCCTTACACTGTGCCGGAGATTATCGCCCTGCCAATTGTTGAGGGGTCTGAGGATTATCTTAACTGGCTTGGTTCTTAAAGGTTTTTTCCGCAGATTGCGCAGATTTTAACAGATTTGATTGTCTCTTCATCTGCGTACATCTGTGTCATCTGCGGATTAATCTTTTTAAGAGTTTATTACTTAGAATACATAAGCGGTTTGTCAGTAGCAAAAATAATGGGGATACTAAATGACAATAATATAGTATAATAACGTTATCTTAAGGTAGGGTAATTTTGTTTTTGTGTAGATAATGAAGGAAAGTGAAAATGAGTGAAAATTGCCGCAAATGCTTTAGTGTGATGCTTGTTGATGATGACGAGGACGATTATCTGCTTTTTCGTGATGCGTTAAAAAAAATAGATATACCAGCCGAGGTCATATGGGTTTCAGACTCTGAGGAGCTGTCCCGGTATCTTTTACCCAAAACTTTACCAGACTTGATATTCTTAGATTTGAATATGCCCAGAAAGGATGGATTTGAAGTACTTGAGGATATGAAAAAAGACAATCAGCTCTGTCGGATTCCCATAATTGTTCTCACTACATCAAATGCTGCCGAGGATGTCGAAAGGTGTTACCTTTTGGGGGTCAACTCTTATATAAAAAAACCAAATGTTTTTTCACAATTACATAGCACACTCCAGGTAACTTTCAGTTACTGGTTTGAAACTGTACTACTGCCTAAGAGAGGCCACATATGACTGAGGGATTAAAAATATTATTAGTTGATGACGACGAGGAAGATGCCCTTATCGCGAGGGATTTGATAAGAAAGGGGTTTTCAAAGCGGCCTCCTAAAATAGATGAAGCACACTCGGTAGAGGACGGGCAGCAGTTGATAATAGACAACTCCTATGATGTGATAATTGTTGACTATATGATTGGCAGCCGTGATGGCATAGAGTTAGTGGATTGGTTAACTGCACAGGGCATAACTGTACCGGTTATAATGTTAACAGGCCAGGGCGGCGAAACGATAGCTGTGCATGCCATGAAAAAGGGGATCAGAGATTATCTCAATAAGTGGAAACTTTCTCAGGAACTCCTCTGCCGTTCAATCACTAATGCAGTAAAGTTAGGGGAACTGGAACAAAATAAGGCAGTAGCAGAAAGGGCACTGATGAATTCAGAATTGAAGTTCAGGGAACTTGTTACCTTTATGCCTGCCATAGTGTGTGAACTTAATTTAGACGGGACAATTGAACTTATAAACGTTGCAGTCACCACGATTTTAGGATACGATGTCAAAGAACTCACTGGTGTAAACTGGGCTGAGTGGTTTATCACAGAGGATGATGGCGGTGGTGGCTTACTTGAGAAAAAGGAGCAATTTTTAAAAGCATGTAAATCCTCCAAAGGCGTTTTTTCTTTTGAGCTTATGGCTAAATCAAAACAGGGCACTAAAAAATACATTAACTGGAATATCACATCAATTGGTGAAAACAACAGAGATAAGGTTGCCACACCCTCTCAAAAACGGCTTATATGTATAGGCACAGATGTGACAGAGGTCGTTATGCTTAGAGAGAGGCTTCAAACCCTTTCCATACTGGATGAACTGACGGGTCTTTACAACCGCCGTGGATTTTACACACTTGCCGAAAAACAAATAAAAATAGCAAAACGCTATGCCAGACAAATGACTCTTGTGTTTCTCGATCTGGACGGATTAAAGCAAATCAACGACACACTGGGTCATGAGGCAGGAGATATTGCAATAGTGGGAGCATCCTTCGTGTTAAAAGAAGCATTCCGTGAGTCAGACATCATAGCAAGAATTGGCGGGGATGAGTTCATAGTGCTGGTGACGGACTCTGACTCATTAGACGTTGATACCATAAGAACAAGGATCAGAGAAGGTGCTGATACCTATAACAACACAGAAAACCAGCCATTTAAGCTTTCCATAAGCGACGGAGTTGTGCCATACGACCCTGAGTCAGACATTTCAATTGATGAGCTGACAAAACAAGCTGACGCACTTATGTATGAAAATAAGATGCGGAAAAAGGGTAAGAAATAACTGTGGCTTTACACTGTATTTAACAACAATAATTCTGAAAAAAATGTTAACATACATACACGTAGGCGTTACTATTGAAAATTGGTATACCAAAGAGGCCATGATAGCGTGATATTTGAAAAACCCATTGTAAGTGTCGTAATGGTATCGTATAACCGTAAGGAGGATGTCTGGGAGGGGCTTGTCAGGCTTTTAAATCAAAAATATACCGCTTTGGAAATCATCGTTGTGGAAAACGGCTCCGACGACGGTACGGCAGAGATGGTTAGAAGAGAGTTTCACACAGTGCGGCTTATCAGCCTGCACGAAAACACCGGAGTTTCCGCCTATAATGTGGGATTTAAATCAGCCTGCGGCAAGTATATACTGATTCTTGACGATGACAGTTTTCCCGAGGACGGGGCAATAGAGAAAATGGTCGGAAAGTTTGAACATGACCCCCTGCTTGGCATTGCTGCCTTTGACGTCAGGGATTATTATAATTACAGAGAGACTACAGGGGACACAAGCCTCAAACCCCGGCAGGAGGCCGTTTCGGCTGAAAATTATATGATGTCTTTTAACGGGGCAGGAGCAGGCATCAGAAAGGAAATAATAGACATCACTGGAGGTTATCCTGATGAGTTTTTCCTCTACTTTAATGAAACCGATCTTGCCCTCAGAGTGCTTAATCTTGGATTTAAAATCGAGTTTTTCCCTGACCTTGTCTCCTACCACAAGAACTCGCCGTCAAACAGAGACTCCACCAGGGCGCCGTTTTATTATACAAGAAATCTGTTTTGGGTGTTTTGGAAAAATTACCCCCAGTCTCTTATGTGGGCAAATACTTTTAAGCTGATATACCACTGCCTGTACTACTCGATGGAACAAAGGACAGGGGTTTATTTAAAGTCGCTTGCAGATGCGGTGGGAGGCCTTGGGCACATACTAAAAAAACGTGCGCCTGTAAAAAAAGAGGTTGCAAAAAACATGCGCATACATATAACCTCGCCATTTACAATGTACAGGTAGAGAGAGAAATTACACATTGAAAGCGGAAAACAGCAGACGGGTATTAATAATCAGATCCTCTGGGTTTCAACACATAGATAAAGTTATAGTCATGGTCAGGCAAAAATTCAAAAGCGCTGAAATCAGCATTCTGACACACGTGCACGGTAAGGAATTAGCAGCAAAGTACGGAGACGTCAACGTGTTGGTGTATCCATATAAGGGGAATTTTTCTGTTATGCGGCCGTTTAAAACTGTCAATTATGACGCTGTGGTAGTGCCGACAGGGAATGTTACCGGTTCCGGGTTTCTGAATGTTTTTATGTTTGCTCTGACTATCAAAGCTAAGGAGCGCTACATTTGCAACATTAAGACTGATTTCAAATCGCTGACGACATGGAGTGTATTTCGGACAGCCATAAAAGGCGGAGTAATAAGCACAGCCTCTATGTTTTTGGCAATTCCTGCCGCAATTGTCGTCTTTATCATCTGGCACATACTGGGCATTCGGGTTATCAAAAAAGATAAGGGAAAACGTAAATACGGATGAAATGATAACCTCAAAAACTACAGTTTTCCGGGCTGACTCCTCCAAAGAAACCGGAACAGGACATGTGATGAGGTGTCTTGCTCTTGCCGAGGCGCTTGCAGACAAAGACTTTGATATTGTTTTTATAACCTATTGCCAATCCGATGCCTTAATCGAAAGATTAGAAGGTGAGGGATTTAGAGTTTACCGCCTTAAAAATTACTACCCTTCCACTGACAGCATTGATGAATCTATCGGATATTTAAAACAATTTAAAGACTGCTGGGTGGTGTGTGACGGAGTGTTATTTGACAATAAATACTATGAAATAATAAAAAGCCTTGGGTTTAAACTCCTTGTGACAGATGATATGGCACATGAGCCGTTTTACAGTGCTGATATAGTGTTAAACCAAAATCTTCATGGATTAGATTTAAAATACAACTGTGCCCCCGGCACAAGGCTACTGCTGGGAAACGAGTTTGTTATATTAAGGCGGGAATTTTTAAAATTTATCGGGATTAAAAAGCAATTTAACAGCGGTCTGACCCGGATTTTAATAACTCTCGGTGGCATGGACTCAAATAACTACACTGAGAAAATACTGCTTATGATAAAAGACATGCTTTGCGCTAATCAGGTAAAAGAGTTGCTTGAGCTTACCGTAGTAACAGGTGGCGGCAATAAAAATGCCGACAGAATAAGAGCAATTGAGATGCCTGTACAGACAATATGTCTGCATAATGTTACCAACATGCCGGAACTGATGTACACTCATGACATAGCAATAACAAGCGGGGGAACAACGGTGTGGGAACTGGCCTTTATGGGTGTCCCCTCAATTGTCGGACGTACCGCTCCGATAGAGGATTATTTGGTAAATGGTTTGCGTAAATTTGGCCTCTTTGCAGACGCAGGGTGGTTTGAAACCCTTACGAGGGAGGATTTAATCGAAGTTCTCTTACCGCTGATACATGATAAAGAGTTACAAGAGCAGATGAGTGTGAAAGCACAGAGCTTGATTGACGGCAGGGCGCTAAATAAGTTAGTTCATTATCTGTCTTTATGATTACAGGGATTACTGGTGCTTTATTTATTTTCTGTTGTTATTACTTGTTTTTCACAAGCAGGGTAAGATCTTCAATCAGTGATAAAATAGTTTACTCCGGTGTGCTTTTTGCCTCACAGGTTATTCTCTCTGAGCTTGTGCTGGGGCTTATCAATATCCTTTATGCTTCAACCTTAATTGTTTTTAATGTGTTAATTTCAGCGGTTGTTTTATCGTTTAAGGGGAAAGATTTAGCAAGAAATTTGAAAAATGAAATTTTAAGTTTGAAATTTTTTTTAAAAGAGTTTATATGTATAGAGAATCTGTCGCTGTTTATTTTATTTGTAATTGCTGCTGTGTGGATACTTTTTGGAATATATTTTTTGCCTCCCCGGGGAATTGATGATCTGTGTTATCATTTGCCCCCTGTTTTTGAATTTATCCAGAAACACAAAGTTTTCCTGCTTCCGGTTACGCTAAACACGTCTTTTGCTAACCCGATAAGCGCCGAGCTGCTGTTTTTATGGCCTGTGATTTTTATGAAAAGTGTTATTTATGTGGATTCTGTCCAATTTTTTGCTGCTGTTTACGGCGTCTTTGTTACTTATTCTCTGGCAAGAAGTCTAAATCTAAACATCAGAAATTCTGTCTTTTGTGCACTGTTGTTTTTTTTCGTTCCGGTTACTATGGCTCAGATGGGATGTAATTACATAGATGTTATCACAAGTGTGTTTTTTCTTTCAGCGGTCGTAATTTCTGTTAAATATAATTCAGAGCAAAGTGCAGCTCAGGCATTTCTTTTGGGAGCGGCTATTGGTCTTATAACCTCTATGAAGTATCACATGATTGCTGTAGCTTTAGGGCTTCAGTTTGTGGTTTTACCTAAAATGAGAAAAAGACATCTGCTTCTTTACATAGCGCCAGTACTTGCTTTAACGGCATACTGGTACGTAAGAAATTTTGTAGTGTTTGGCAATCCCATTTATCCGCTTAGTATATTTAAAAAAAATATTGGACTATTTGCTACAGAAATATCATCCAAACTCGGATTTTTTGAACAACTAAAGGCGAAAATTTACTTTCTTATAATATCCGATATCGGAATAGGCACTTTTCATGGCGGGTATGGGATCACCTTCTGGGGACTTGCCTTTCCCTCGTGGATTTATTGTTTATACAAATCGGTTTTAAAAAAAGAGCGCCATTTGTATGTTTATCTTCAGGTGTTTATAGGATTGCTTTTGATACTTGCTGTATCTTATGATGATTTTAACATAGCTCCGAGATTCGTAATTTTTATAACTGCTATATGTTTTATATCTTTTGGAAAAGTGCTTGAGGTTGTGGGCGAAAATAAAATCTATCCGGTTGTCCTGAAAACCCTCGCAATAATTTCATCCCTGTTGTCAGTTTTTCTGTTTTCAGTGGTAAAATTTCCAACCTACAATATTATTAAACCAATCAGTGATCTTATAGATAACACAACAACCTCTGAGGTCAGATACTACAGTCTTGCCTACTGGGAACTGCCAGGCATGTCGCCTGCTTTTGAAGCACTGGACTATTTAACCGAAGGAGACACGGATGGACTAAGTGTTTACGCTGCTATGGCACCAGATGTTTTTTGGATGTCTCCCCTATATGGAACACATCTGCAAAACAGTATCTGGAATCTAAACCGGGAGTCGTCCTCAAAACATGCACCGGATGCTTTCTTCTACTATTTTGGAAAAAACGGTGAGATAGTATATCTTAAGGAAAAAATATCGTTTTATGATATTGCGTCAAATCCTCAGTACCAATTGATAAATCAAACGCTTCACGGAATTTTATTTATAAAAACGGATTTTTTCAAATCAGCTGTAAAAAGAGAAAAACTCATGCTGTATTATAAAAACTCTTATAAGGCATCCCTGAAAGAAGCTGAAAAAATAATGGGGGTTTTCCATAAAGACATACCGATTGTGGTAATCCCGCATTTTGGCTATGGATTAAAATATTTTGAGCTAAATGGGAATTTAAAAAACAGTGTAAATTTGGTTTCTATGGGATTTGAAGATGCGTATGTTAAAAATTTCAAATGGAACAGGGTTTATACGTTTATCAATAAATTAAGCGGTTACAAAGCAGATAAGATCTTAGAAATCCCAACCGGTGATGGTATAGTAAACGTATATTTAAATGAAAAACTAAGGTGAACAGTGAAAGATGAAAACAGGGAAACTTGAAATACACATTTTATTTATTGTGCTCTTGATGTGTTTTGCCATAGCGCTTAAGAATCATCTTAAGCTTTACCTCTCAGGCTTTGATGGTTTTGTGTTAACCATAAAGAGTATCTGTCATTTAGTTTTGTTTGTTTTGAAATAAAATTTCTTTGAGCTTATTTAAGCACGTCAGTATTTCTTTCTTTTAAATATAAACAAGCCGGATAACCCTGCAATCACCATAAGTGAGGACAGTATCTGTCCCATACTGATAAGGCCGAAAAACAGTCCTAACTGGGGGTCTGGTTCTCTGAAAAATTCCACAGTAAATCTAAAAACCCCGTAAAGAAATACAAATAGTGAGATAGTTATACCGCGTTTTTCTATTCGGTCCTTTAATGACCATAAGATTACAAATGAAACCACTCCTTCAAGGAGCAGCTCATACAGTTGAGACGGATGGCGTGGCATTGGGCCGCCACCGGGAAACACCATAGCCCAGGGCACGTCGGTTACACGGCCATAAAGCTCACCGTTTATAAAATTGCCAAGCCTGCCCAGCGCTAGCCCCATTGGTACTGTTAGTGCAACAATGTCACAAACAACAACAAAATCCAGTTTCCTTGCTTTGCAAAATAAATACGCTCCCGTTAAACACCCTACGAGGCCGCCATGAAATGACATTCCTCCCTGCCACACTGCAAACACACTCCATGGGTTATTGATGTACCAGGAAAGATTGTAAAACAATACATAACCAAGCCTCGCTCCCAAAACCAGAGATAGAATCAGATAAACGTACAGATTTTCAACATCCTCCGGTTTAATGCCTGTCTTTCTGCGCTTCATCTCCCTCTGCACTATTAAGTAAGACAGGACAAAGCCGATAAGATACATAAGGCCGTACCATCTTACTTGAAGCGGCCCGATTTTAAATAAATATGGCTTTATTTGCGGATATGCCAACATATGGTGTATAATATTAACATATCGGCAGAAAATAAGAGAAGTAATGCAGAAAAAGACAAGAGCTTTCTTTGAAATAATTCGTTATAATGCAAGAGCACACGCTGTTTTTTTTGCTGCTCTCGCTGCTATTGGCTTTATAGTGTACTCAAATATTTTCAGTGTTCCGTTTTTCTTTGATGACGTCAACTTAAACAATTACACCTCTTTTACTGGTTGGAACTCCCAGCGCTCGCTGGTTGTGGACACGTTTGTTTTAAATTATAAGCTTGGCGGCCACAGTGTCATGGGATACCACCTTGCCAACATTATACTTCACATCATTAATGCTGTTTTAATCTACGCATTGTTGGTTCTTGTACAGAGAACTCCGTACTTTGAAGGCAAAATTAAACACAGCCGTCTATCCCCTTTTTTTGCAGCCATGGTTTTTGTTGCCCATCCGATATCCATACAGGCAGTTACTCTGACAATTCAACGCTTCACCCTGCTCTCCACTACTTTGTACCTTCTGGCTATATTGCTTTACACCATGTGGAGACTAAAGGAGGGGCGAACTGCCACGGTTTATTATATCCTCTCATTGTGTGTATATCTTTTGTCAATCAGAGCAAAGGAAACTGTTATCACTCTCCCTGCAATACTTTTTATCTACGAATTTTGTTTTTTTAAGGGAGACAAACACAGGCGTGTGATATATATTTTACCATATTGTGTAATTGCATCTTTAATCGTTGTTGATTATTTTAAATTCAGCCTTTTTGTTGAATCACCTGATGTCCCAGTGCAGCAAAACGCCGACGTGCTGCGGCAAAACGCTAATCTGCCTTCGTCTCAGAATTTTGAAAACAGAGCTCAGTTTCTGTTTACCCAGTTAAGGGTAATTGTAACCTACATGCGGATGCTCATACTGCCTTATGGTCTCACTCTAATCCACCATTTCACTATTTCCAAATCGTTTTTTGACTTAAAAGTGGTTTCTTCTCTGATAGTTATCGTATTTCTTGCCGGAACTGCCTGCTATTTTTTTTATAAATCACATTACGATAAAAAATTTATGGAAATGGAACCTGCTACAATGCGTCTCATGTCGTTTTGGATAGCATGGTTTTTTATTACACTTTTGCCTCAGTCAAGCATAATATCAACGCAGAACTGGATTATTCTTGAGCATCGGGTTTACCTGCCTGCAATTGGTTTTACAGCCGTGATTTCAGCTCTAAGCGCAGAGATTGCTAAAAGACAATTCCGGTATATTACTGTATATTTGCCTTGTGCTATTCTAATAGTAACACTGTGTGCTGTCACTTATACAAACAACTCAAAGTGGCAGAGTGAGACGTCAGTGTGGGAAGACAATGCCCGTAAGGAACCGCTCCATCATTATGTTCATATTCTTCTTGGCAATGTTTATCTGTCAAATAAACGTTTTGACGATGCAGCCAAACAATATAAAATAGCTTTGAAGCTAAAACCTGATGACCCGATAAACCATAATAACATCGGCAATATTTACCTTAGAAATGGGGATGTCAATTCTGCATTCAGTGAATTTTCAGAGGCAATAAGGCTTAAACCTGACTATGCCGAGGCTCACAACAATCTTGGGAATGTTTATATTGCTAAAAAAGACCTTGAAAAAGCATTTGCACAATTTGAAAAAGCTGTAAACATAAAGAAAGATTATGTGGAGGCACTGAATAATCTGGGAAACGTTTATTTTAAGCAAGGTAAACCTGATGAAGCATTTAAGTATTACGAAAAGGCTGTAAAAATAAATCCAAACTCAGCAGAAACCCACAGCAATCTGGGAGCATTTTATATCCAGAAAGGTATTCTTAACAAGGCTTATGAACAATACACTCTAACTCTTAAACTTGATCCTTATAATTCTAACGTAAAGGCTTATGTTGACCTTTTAAAGCAATATAGATAAACAGAGGAGACAGGGCTATTAACAAATGCAGCTCCTTTAAGTTACTATTATGTTGTGAATTTAAATTTTCAGGGAGTTTTGTGATTTGATAACGAATTTTTCAGCTAAACGTTGGCTGCAGATATTTTTGATTGTAATAGTCTGCGTCCTTTCTTATTCAAACTCATTAAACTGTCCTTTTACTTTTGATGATGCATATCTGGAACAATACAAATCTCTGAATATAGATACGCATAATTTAACAAATACTCTTATAAGTGTGCTGTGGTCCCAACGATACCTGCCCGTAGCCACATTTGCGTTAAATTATAAATTGCACGGCTTTAAAACGCCAGGGTATCATATTGTAAATCTGATAATACATATTCTGACAGCTATTTTACTTTACTGGTTTGTTGTATTTACTTTCAGAAGTCCTAAACTTCAAGACACATTTAGTGAAAATACAGTGTCGCTGTTGGCATTTTTCACATCAGCTATATTTTCAGTACATCCTCTTTCAGTCATGTCTGTTACATTTATAGTTCAAAGATTTACCTCGCTTGCCGCTATGTTTTATATCCTCACTATGGTGTTATACGCTAAGTACCGGGTTGCTTCCAATAAGGAGGGCAAAGCCACACGTTATTATATTTTCTCTGTGTGCGCTGCCTTAATTTCCACGCGTACGAAGGAGATTGTAGTCACTCTTCCTGTAATTATATTCATATATGAGTATATGTTTTTTCAAGACAGCTTAAAAAAGAAACTTATCCGCTGTTTGCCGTTTTTTATAATCATCCCGATTGTCTTTAATACTTCATTTAAGCAGGGATTATTAGATACTATTGGAGTGTTAAATGCCTGGAGGATGGCAAGTGTTACTGAAAATGTGGATAAGACTCAGAAGGGAAGGTGGGTAACATTCAGCCATAACAAGGAGGCGTTAGCGGCACTTAAGGAGGGACCTGCGGCAGCAATGAAAGTACACACGTGGAAAGAACATGCACTAACTCAGTTAAGGGTTACATGCTCGTACATGCGTATGCTTGTGCTGCCGTACAAACTTGCTCCAATATATTTTTATACTGCGTCCCGTACGTTTTGGGAACCTGCGGTTTTGGCCTCTCTTTCATTTTTAATTTTTATTGTCCTTTTATCAATATTTTTGTTTTTCACATATAATCAGACTGAAACCTCAATTCGTGCAGTGTCTTTGTTAGTTCCCTTTGGTATGTTTTGGTTTCTACTGAACATTTTACCGCAGTCAGCTGTCAGACCAGCCGATAACTATGAAATCTTTGATTACAGAACTTATTTGCCTTCAATAGGGTTTATTTTTGCCTGTGTTACGATGGTCTTTTATTTGTTTGGGGAGAAACGGCAAAAATACGTAGCTGTTTTGTTAACCTTTATACTCATAGTATTTGCCATATTAACTTATAAGAGAAACAGTTACTGGAAAACGGAGGAAAGGTTATGGCAGGAAAATATAAGGAATTATCCCCTTAATCCCATCCCTCACATAAATCTCGCTAATGCGTATCTTAGTATGGAAAAGTACGGCCAGGCAATAAAGGAGTTTAGGGCATCCATAGAGTTGGACCCTTTTTATGTTAAGGGGTATAATAATATCGGCTACATATACATTAAGCTTGGTGATAAGGATAAAGCGGAGGAGGAGTTTAGAAAGGCTCTCAGGGTACAACCTTCTTATGCCGAGGCGCATCACAACCTTGGCAACCTTTTTTTGGACAAAGGCCTGGAAGACAAAGCGATGCTTGAATACTCACTGGAGGCATCTTTTGATCTGTACCCGGCTGATGCTTACATGGGTATGGCAGGAATATATTTTAAAAAAGGATTACTTAACGAGGCATTAAAAAGTTATAAAAAAGCTATCGCTAATCGCCACGGCTTTCCTGAGGCACATTTCTCTTTAGGTACTGTTTACGACAGGCTTGGAAATGCTGACGAGGCGATAAAGGAATTTCAAATTGCGATAAAGCAACGCCCCGGATATGTTAGCGCACTCATGAACATTGGAAACATATATCTAAGACAGGGATTTTATGGAGATGCCATGAGACAATTTCAAGAGGTTCTTGCGTTTAAACCTGACAGTGCAGAGGCTCACGCTGGCATCGCCAATGTGTATGCCGATGCCGGTCAGCCTGACAGCGCAGTAAATGAGTATTTAAAAGCAATAGAGCTTAAACCTGACGTATCAGAGTTTCACAACAACCTTGGTACCGTGTATCAAACCAAAGGGCTGTTTAAACAGGCGTCTGATGAGTACAGGAGGGCGTTGGCAATAGAGCCCAAAAATATCAATGCCAGAGAGAATCTTCAATCCCTACCTGAGAATTTTAGAAATAATGACGCTGAGACTAAATGAACTACTAACCGTGTTTACAGTATATGTTAAAAGATAAGAGCATGATACGAGCTGCAATTGTTTTAGCAATGTTTTTCTCCGTATTAATTACTAATCGGTATGTTGACTTTGATAATGCAATAGTGAACGGATTTTCAGATATTTCTTATTACACGAATATCGCTAAAGCATCTCCAAACTTAACAAAATATTTTACCTCATTTCACCACGCTCAGAGGTTTTTTTTCCCCTATATAATCGGAATGATAAGCCATACAACAGGAGTGCCGTTATATGCCTCTTTTATGATTTTTACAGTTACATTTCTTTTGGCAACGCTCTATGTGATGGACAGGATTCTAATCTTTTATAACCTTAATGCAGCAGGTTATGCTCTTTGTATGGCCATGATAATTTTTAATCCGTATATTTTCAGATTATACCTGTTCTCTCCTGGCATGATTACTGATCTAATGTTTCTCTTTGGCACATCTGTAGTTATATTGGGCTTAATAAAGGACAGCCCGTTGATACTGCTGACCGGCTCCGTTGTTGCAATACTTGCCAGACAAACTGCGGTTGTTTTTATGCCTGGATTTTTCATATGGTTAGCTGTCTCTGAGGGTTTTGAGAGTAAAAAGTTTAAAAATAAATTCTTCATATATGCTTTGGTTTCAGTTGTTATCGTTTTATTATATAAAATTACCGGCACAGTTGCCTCTATGTTTGGAGACAAGAATGTTAACCTGCAGCATCTTTATAGCTTAATCCCTTACCTTATGGCGTCAATACCTAATCTGAAAGGAGTAGAAATTATATATTTTTTTGTTAACCTCATAGCAAGGGATACTTTTTCGTTAACTCTTTCTGCTGCCGTTTTAGTGCCTTTAGCTGTGTTTTGCAGGGGAGATGCTAAATTGCCTGAAGATTTTTGGCTTATGATCCTGTTTGCCTTGCTGATAATGTTTCAACCGGTTATGAACGGACACCCCAGCGATGCCACACGTCTTGTTAGCTATGCAGTAATCCCGCTTGTTACGGCTGCCGCCATTCTCTCTGGCCATGTGCCACAGCTTAAGCTAATGGCAAATACGCGTATATTTTTTTTATGTCTCCTTTGCTATATCAGCTCATTCCACCACTACTACAGTCTTGCGCATCTTATAATTCCCTCCTTTTCCAACAATCAATTTGCACTCTTACACTATGTAGTTGTTGCAGCTATTTTTGCTCTTTTGTGGAGAGGATTAAGGCGTAGTTCTACCGTTAGTGACTCATCTCATTAATGGCACTGATAACAGACTCCGCTCTCCTGTCCCATGTGTGGAAAGTTTCTGCATAGTTTAGAATTTCATCTTTCATCAAATCCAGTGAATCCCTCATATTGTAAAAGTGTTCTATAGCGTCAGCCATGTGTTTTGCCGTTGGAGGGTGCGGCAGAACTTTTCCCCAGCGATATTTACCAACTTCATTTATATAAAGGATGTCGTTTGCTATTATTGGGGTAGCCGAGGCCATTGCCTCATAGTATTTAATGGGGGTATATTCGTAGGTGTCTATAAGTTTGATAACTGGCGCAAGGTCTGAGGCTATCAGATAATCAAATGCCTGTTTAAACGGCATGGCAGGATAGAACACAACTCTGTCAGTTAATCCAAGGGTTTTAACCGTATCTTGTACGAGCTTTAAATCAGCTCCGTAACCAATCATAATCAATCTGATATCGTTAAAGTGTTTTAGCAAAGCCATAGCTTCAAGCAAAGTTCCAAGACCGTCCCACCAGGTTATAGTGCCGAGATAGCATATGTAAAAATATTGACTGGATAAATTAAGTTTTTCTCTAAGCGCATTTTTATCCACACCTCTGGTGTAGTTGATATTTGCGATGTCGGTTGCATTGTGTGCAACGATGACATTAGCATTTGGTGTAAGGCTGTGGATATATCTTCTGAGCCCTTCAGTCATGGTTACAATAAGGTCAGTCTTTTTAAATGAGTATGCCTCAAGTTTTTGAATGGTTTTAATTGTTAAGTTGCTGGTTCTTATGAATTTTCCAGCTGAGTAAGCGTGTTTAAGGTTTTTTTCAAAAAGTAAGACGTCTGTTGTTACGTCGTTATATTCAACAATGGTTTTGATGCCGTGTTTTTTTAAAAAAGTAAGAATCACAGGAGTGGTGTAAAGGGAGTATCGGGTGTACACATAAAAATCGCTGCCATCTCGCATAATTTTTTTCAAAGTTTTAATGATACTGTAAGAGTACCTGAGGCACGCTGCCATACGGCCTGCCATTGAGGAGCTTCTCTTAACCGGCAGGATGTGAATTTCATCAGCGTTTATACCTCCGTCATTAATCTCATCATGGTATTTGCCGCCGATAAAGGTAATTCTAAAGTTGCCGGAGTTATGAAAGGCGTTGACAATCCCACGCATATGTGTGCCTATAGCGCCGCGCTCAAATGCGTTTTCTGCTCCTATATAGACAAACCGTTTAAACACTCATATAGATTCTACCCGATTAATCATGAACTGTCAATAAGTTTATTGCTAAATACTGATAGATACAGGGTTTCTATGGGCAATTCGGCGCTATGTTGTAAATTTCTAAGGCTTTTGCTATACTATCTTCGTTTTTAACGATAAATTAAGAGGAGGGTTAAACATGCTTAAGAGAATTTTAGTGAGTTTTATGTTTATACTGTCGTTTTCAGCCGTCTCGTATGCTATGGACTTTTCGGCTGATGTGTTTTTCTCAGGTAAGGGTGGTGAAAAGACTGAAGGCAAGATATTTTTTTCAAAAGACAAAGTCAGAATGGATATGAAAACCCATGGAAATATGACCTCAATTAACAGAATGGACAAAAAAGTCAGTTGGATAATTTTTCATGACAAGAAAATGTATATGGAATCTCCTATGCACGACAATGCTGACAACCCGATGAGTGGTGGAAAAACAAGAAAACCTATGCTTGATGAAAAAGTAGCCGGTGAAGTCAGCAGAAAAGAGGTTGGCACAGAAACCATAGACGGCCATCCCTGCACTAAGTACCTGATTACCTATAAGTCCGGCGCAAAACAGGATGAGATATATCAGTGGTTGGCTAAAGACATTATGTTTCCTGTTAAAACCGCTGCTGTGGACGGCTCATGGACCCAAGAGTACAAAAATATCAAAACCGGCCCTCAGCCAGCAGATACTTTCGAGGTTCCCTCCGGTTACAGCAAAATGCAAATGCCCTCTATGGGGGATATGAAGCAACACCGGTAAACAATGAATATATAATGTACCTAGGCTTTAAGCAGCTCCCTTGCGGCTTTAAGGATATTTTCGGCAGTAAAACCGAAGTGTTCAAACAAGACGCTTGACGGGGCTGAAAGCCCAAATCTGTCAACGCCGATTACTTTGCCTTTAAGTCCGACATACTTGTACCAGGAGAGTGAGGAGCCTGCCTCAACCGCTATTCTTTTTTCAACGTGTGGGGGGAGCACCTGATTCTTATAATCATCCAGCTGTTTATCAAATAACTCAAAAGAAGCCATATTTACAATTCTGACAGCCACCCCTTCTTTGACAAGCTTCTCGTAGGCTTCAAGGGTGCAATGAACCTCTGAGCCTGAGGCTATAAGAATCAACTCAGGGGGCTTTCCGGAATCGGCAAGGACATAGGCACCCTTGTAAATGCCGCGTGCTTTAGCATACTTATTTCTATCAATAACTGGCACGTTTTGACGGGTAAGGATGAGGGCTGTTGTGCCGTATCCGTGCTGAAGGATGTACTGCCATGAGAGCACCGTTTCATTGGCATCTGCCGGACGAATAACAGTAAGTTCAGGAATCGCTCTTAAGGTAGTTAACTGTTCCACTGGGTGGTGGCTTGGGCCATCCTCACCAACCCCTATTGAGTCGTGAGTAAGTATAAAAATAACCTTAAGCCCCATCATAGCGGTCATCCTGACAGAGGGCAACATGTAGCTTGAAAACACAAGATATGTGCCCACATAAGGAATCAAACATCTGCTAAGGGCAATACCGGTAGCTATTGAGGCCATGGAAAACTCCCGTATTCCAAAGTGAATGTTGCGGCCGCTTTCCCCTGGCGCAAAAACAGGTTTGTTCTTTAAAAATGTCTGATTAGAAGGCGAAAGGTCAGCCGAGCCGCCGAGCAAATTTAAAAGTGTATCAGACAGTGCATTCACTACGGCACCTGAGGCTGTACGGGTTGCTACAGACTTGCCGGGCTCATAGACAGGAAGGAGCGCTCCAAGGTCAACGTTTATTTTTCCGCTCATAAAGGTATCCCAAAGCTCTGCCTCCTTAGGAAAGGCTTGTCTATATCTCTCAAACAAATCAAGCCAGAGGTTTTGCAGTTTCTCTCCATTCTTAACAGCACTACGGCAGAGTTCCAGTGCCTCTTTGGGTACATGAAACTCCTCATCCGGCCAGTTAAAGTGTGCCTTTGTGGCTTTAACCTCATCGGGCCCAAGCGGCGCTCCGTGAATATCTGCGCTGTCTTGTTTATTTGGGCTGCCATACCCAAGGTGAGTTTTGACAATTATGATAGAAGGGCGATTTTTTTCAGCCTTTGCATTTTCGATTACCTTGTAAAGCTCTCCATGGTCATAGCCGTCAGCGTACTGAACGTGCCAGCGCTGGGACTCAAATCTCATACCAACATCCTCTGTGAACGTTAAATCCGTTGAGCCGTCTATCGTCGTTTTATTTGAGGAGTATAGATAGATCAGTTTGCCAAGTTGCAGGTGTCCGGCTATCGAGGAGGCCTCATAAGAAACTCCCTCCATTAAATCACCATCGCTGACTATGCCATAGATGTTGTAGTCTATCAGGTCAAAACCTGGCCGGTTAAACGTATCGGCAAGATATTTCTCTGCCATTGCCATTCCCACTCCTACGGCAAAACCATATCCAAGCGGTCCGGTTGAGACCTCCACCCCTGTTGATAAACAGTACTCCGGATGTCCAGGAGTACAGGTATCCATTTTACGGAAATTCTTTATATCATCAATGGATATGTTATACCCGGTTAGATGCAACAAACTATACAACATCATAGACCCATGTCCGGCAGAAAGTATAAATCTGTCTCTATTAGGCCATACGGTATCCTTTGGGTTATGTTTTAAAAACTTTGTCCACAACACGTAAGCCATGTCAGCATCACCCATAGGCATGCCGGGATGTCCTGAATTAGCCCTTTGTACCGCATCTATAGCCAGCATCCTTATTGTGTTGACACATAGCTCATCTACTCTCTCCATTTACCAGCCTCCAAAAATTTTATAACTTTTATTTTACTCCTTATGGCTGTGATTTGTCAACTTTAATGAGATTGAATTTAAAAATAACAGTCTGTTTACAAACCCAGCGGCTTAGATTATTATAGTTGAGGGGTATTGATTAAATCTCTGAAGGAGGAAATAATTACGATGAAAAGTTTAAAGGGGACAAAGACGGAAAAAAATCTGCTCGGCTCATTTGCCGGTGAATCACAGGCCAGAAACCGCTACTCGTATTTTTCAAAGGTGGCAAAAAAAGAGGGCTTTGAGCAAATATCAGCAATATTTGCCGAAACCGCCGATAACGAAAAAGTACATGCTAAGAGATTTTTTAATTTTTTAGAGGGAGGGGATGCAGAAATTACGGCAACATTTCCAGCTGGTGTGATTGCCGACACAAAGGCTAACCTCAGCGCTGCCGCCGATGGCGAACTCCATGAGCATACTGTGTTGTATCCGGAGTTTGCAAAGGTTGCCGATGAAGAGGGATTCCCTGCCGTTGCCTCAGCCTTCAGAGCCATTGCCATGGTTGAGAGAGAACACGAAAAGAGATACCGCGCCCTGTTAAGCAATATAGAGAAAAATGAGGTCTTTAGCCGCACGTCAAAAGTAAAATGGAAATGCAGAGTCTGCGGCTTTGCCGTTGAGGGAAACAATGCGCCCGATAACTGCCCAGGATGCGGACATCCTAAAGCACACTTTGAAATCGCTGCGGAAAATTACTGATACAAAATAGCACTCAAACTGTTCTGAGCGTAACATATATTCTACCAAGCCGCAGTCAGAAGCGTCCCCTAAAGAGGAGTCCCCTTGGCGGCAAGGAGAAAGCGACTCAGACGTACTTTGTAGGGGCGAATAATTATTCGCCCCTACTTTTGGCATGCCAACGAAGTTAGGCAATTGAATGCGGCTTTTGTGGTTAGTCTTTTGGTGGTCTTGTCCCGCCAGAGTTTAACCCAAACTTTTCGAGTCTGTACCAAAATGTCTTATAACTCATACCAAGGAACCTGGCTGCCCGCGCTGCCACATTATTTGCCTTTATCATAGCTTTCTTTAGGAGTTCCCTTTCCAGTTCTTCAAAATTTATTCCCTCATCAGGGATTTCAATGTTAAGTACCCCATTACCCTCCGGTGTTTTAAGCTCTCCCTTTATATCGTCAAGGCTTATGACGCTGCCGTCTGTCATAAGCACAGCACGTTCTATGACAGCACTCAGTTGTCTGATGTTACCGGGCCAGTGGTAGTCCATCAGGTGCTTAAGCGCACTGTCATTTAAACCTGTCACCTGTTTTCCGAATTCCTCGTTGTGCTTTTCTATAAAAAACTCAACCAAAAGGGGAATATCCTCTTTTCGTTCAGACAGTGAGGGCAGTGAAATTGTCACTACTTTAAGACGATAGTACAGGTCATCGCGGAACTTGCCCTGTGAAATTTCCTTTTCCAGGTCCTTGTTGGTGGCAGCTATAATTCTCACATTTACCTTTATACTTTCCTTGCCGCCGAGGCGTCTGATCTCTTTGTCCTGAAGCACTCTGAGCAGCTTAGTCTGAGTAAGAAGCGGCATATCTCCGATTTCATCAAGAAACAGAGTCCCTGAGTCGGTGGATTCAAGGAGCCCAATCTTTCTGTGTGTAGCGCCTGTAAAGGCTCCCGCTTCATAACCGAATAACTCGCTTTCTATAAGGTTATCCGGAATTGCAGCACAGTTAATGGCAGTAAAAGGACAGGTTTTTCTTAAACTGTTATAGTGAATCGCTCTGGCTACCAGTTCTTTGCCTGTACCGCTCTCTCCGTTTATAAGGACTGTTGCTGTGGTAGGAGTGACCTTTTTAACCACCTCCATTACCTCTTTTAACTTCTTTGACTGCCCGATGATACCGTCTATTTTAAACTTATCATAGAGCTCACTGTGGAGACGGAGGTTTTCTCTCAGGAGATTCATTCTCTCAACGGCCTTTGCCACTATCAACAGGATAACGTCCTTATCCAGAGGTTTTGTAAGATAATCAAAGGCGCCCTTTTTCATAGCCTCCACGGCGCTTGAAATAGTGCCAAATGCTGTTATTACAACGACAGCGGGTCTTAGGGGTTCGTAGGGAAGATGGTCAAGCAACTGGACTCCCGTCATCCCTCCCATTTTTAAATCGGTTATTACCACATCCGGAATTAACTCGTTTATGAGTTTTAAACCGTTTTCAGCAGAGTCTGCTGTAAAGGCCTCATACCCCTCATCTGCTAAAATGGTTTTAAGAATATCCCGCTGTAGCGGTTCATCGTCTATTATTATGATTCTGGACACAATTTTGTACAAGGGCATGGGAGGATTAACCTTACCTCAGTGCCCTCTCCCTCCTTACTTTCTATTTCTACCCGTCCCCCGTGCTCCTCCATTACCCTTAGTGTCATAGGAAGGCCAAGGCCTGGATGATTTTGCTTAGTGGAAAAAAACGGTTCAAATACTTTTTTCATGTTCCCGTCTGATATGCCGGAGCCGTTGTCGCATATTGACAACATAAACTCCTCTGCGTGTACTGTCGCTATTTTCAGTGTTCCGGCTCTGCCTGTGTTTGACATTGCCTGAAAGGCGTTTGTTATCATATTCATAATACAGGTCTTAAGGAAATCCTCATCAACTTTTAGCTCTATGTCATTGTCATAGTCTCTTATTATTAAGATACCCTCTGCCTCTGCCTTTGCCCATATAAGCGCTATTACGTCTTCAAGCACGCTGTTTATTCTTACCGGCATCAGTGTAAATGTGAGAGGACGGCTGAAATCCAGATAGCCGTTTACAAATTTATTGAGTCTCTGAATTTCGTGTTTTATACTGACTACAAGATTTGTAAACTGTTTGGCATTGTTATTTTCTACAGGCGCAAATTTGTCATTTATATAATCTATGCTCAGATTTATAAAGTTAAGGGGATTTCTTATCTCATGAGCCATATCACGGGTTAACTGTACAAGGCCTGCAAGGTGTTGTGCATCACGGAGTTTATCTTCAAGATTTTTGCTTTCCCGCAGTTTTTCCGCCATGTAGTTGAAACTATCCGCCAGTTGGCCTATTTCATCGTTGCTGTAAACCGGTATGTGCTGGTTTAAGTCCCCTGCTGAGATGCGTCTTGAGGCATCTGCTATCTGCTTAATAGGAAGGGTGTAACGTCTTGAAAACACCAAAGTTATCAGAGTAGCTATGCTAAAGACAAGCATTGTCATAAATATTCTCTTAAGCGTGTTTTGTTTGATCAAGGAGGACAGGTCCTCTTTGTTAATTATAAGATGAATGTAGCCGTACTGCTGACCATCGGCCACTATTGGAACTATGACATTATAGTTTTTTTCGTCGTCAGAGACATGTTCACCCAGTTCGGCTTTTATTACGAGTTCTTTTTTTCTGTGTGAAACCGGAGCGCCAACTTTTAACTGGTTTGTGCTGGCCAGTATCTCTTTTGAGTCGGTGCTGATTATCGAGATTTCTTTAATCCCTTTCTTATTCAGGTTTTTCAGATACTTGGAAAGCCTTGCTCTGTCGGATTTTCCTGTGATTTCCTCCACCCCTATCTGGATAGCTTTCGTAAGCTCACCGGTTTGACGCTCTACCTGCAAAAGAAGGTTTTTTTCAAGTTGAAGGTTAAAAAAAATCAGCGAGGCTGTTACTATAATCGTAAGGAGCATCATCATAAATATAAGGCGGATCTTTATGGACGGTATGAAAAAAAGCCTCTTAATCATTAGCAATTATAACATTTCTACGTACTTTCTCAGTAGGTTAAGGATGTAATTTCTTTTACTCCCCTAAACGTTACTGCTGCACTCTGTAGAGAAAGCTTATTTGTGAGTTTTCACTGGGATTACTTATTCTTTCCGTTCGGATTTCCATACTGTAGTACAAAAACTGATAACCAGTGCTGCCTGTGCCGTCATCGGCATATTTAACGTCTATGATTTTACTGTATGTGCAGTAATCACCCAACTGTGCAACTACATCGGGGCAGTCTTTAGCGTTAGTGCCTGTCACGTTATCTTTTGCCCCTGAGCAGGTAGTAGTTACGCCTACGCAGTCACCTGTCCGGGTAAAGGCCACACAGCTTGTTGACCACGCATTAGAGTAGCCGCCGACAGCGGTGTCCCCTACGCTGTTGCCTATAGTTGCGTAAGCAAGTTTAGCAGCAAGGCAATTTGGCATTTGTGGGTTTCCAGAGTCGGGGGCAGTTTTTGATGGGGTGTTAAGAGCCAGATTCATCATCACATCAGACTGCCCCTTACCGGCATCCAGCGCTGTAGCATACCTTTGAGTCAACCCTGAGACCTTAGTCCCCTGTATAGTCATAAACATCAGCGCCCCCGTAAAGGCTAAAGCCATAACTGCAAACAACATCGTTAAGACCAATGCAAATCCTTTTTCGGTTTTCATGTAAAAAAACTCCCTCAATTTAGGTTAACTGTTTTAGCATCTAATGTAACCACTTTCCACTTATAGTTCTGGTAATTGGTCAGAGCTGTCAAATCGTAATTCCTGAGAGTTATATTGCTATCCCCAATGACAACGCTTGAGGAGGCATAAGTGAAATCCTTATCAAACTGCCCGTCCTGAAGCAAAATGAAAACCTTTACCTCTCTCAGATAGGAACGGACGTTGGCAGCAGTGGTCAAATCAGTAGCAGAGCCCACTGCACCGGAGGCTGAAACCCACGTAAGTGCACCAGCTATATTAAGACCTAAGGCTGCCTGAAAATCTAAAACACAATCCATTATTGGTTGTTCGGTTCTTTTGCCGTCTGATTGATTAATCACACCCCTGTAGAGAGTGTATGAACTCTGGTGACATTTTGAAGAGAATGAGGCAGGCCTCTTAAGGAAATAATCCACACGGTTATAGGGCATACGAGGCGTTGTCGTACTTAGCCCGTATATTAAATTAACATCTGTGGCTGAGCCGGGATCAAAACAAGCGGCACTTCCAGGCCACGTTGTGTACCAGTTACAGCCTGCTTGTTGCTGTAAAGTTCTTGACACAGGTGGGGAAGTTCCAGTATTCAATACAATTACTTTATCGCCGTTTTGGAAATCCCTTGTTGTGTCATTCCATGTCTGAGTTGTTCCAACGCCGGCTACTTTATATCTTACAGTGTATTTCTTAGTCAAGCTATTAGTGCTACTTGTGTTACCTGTTGTTGCAACAAGTGATTTTATTACAAGTACGTCAGAGCCGCCATCTCCGGCATTATTACTAATGATGACTGCTCTGGGTGCATTGGGTGCTGCATCGTTGAATGTGTTTGGGTTGACAGTGTAAGTGCCGTCACTTGCGGCCTCCGATATAGCTGGCGATGGCGCTCCAGGCAGTGTCCATGGAAGACCGTAACCTGCCATTTCTAAGTCGTATCTCAGTATGTTAAGACCAAGGACATCTTCTATCTGGGTTTCTGTCAGCTTAGTTTCTGACTTAAAGCTCTTTGAAAGCGTGATAAAAGTGGCAAAAGTAGCGGCAAGTATTGCCGAAAGTATAAAAAGCGCTACTATTAGTTCAACAAGAGTAAATGCGTTTTTTTTCATTGCTGCCATCCGTAGTTTCATAGTCAGTACGTTCCTATAATTGTTGACGTGTTATAGGTATAGGTTTGCCCCTTATATATCCAATTTATATAAAGGTCAACTCTTGCACTGTCAGCCATATAGGTTATAGTTCTGTTTAGGGTGTAGGTTATATTATAATTTTTAATGGCACTGTTTACGGTATAATTTGAATTTGTAACAACGGCAGCAACACCACTCGCGGAAATTGAGGCAATGTTTCGCTGAGCTTCAATCTCCTGCTTTGCCACATTTACGGCATTATCTCTGAGGAGATTTTTTGTTGTTGCATCAGCCGATATAATTATAGCCTGTAAAAGCCCTAACAGCACAACTGTTAAAATAAGCATAGACATCAGTGCCTCTATGAGTGTAAAACCGCTATTTTCTTTGATGCCTTTGTAGTTAACTCCGCTAATAAAATACTGGATTCCTGCCTTCGCAGGAATGACAAAAAAAGAAAAAGGAATGACAGAAAAAAAATCCTCTCCTCTGTCATTCCCGCCTACGAGCGGGAATCCAGTCTTTTTCCATATATACCTAGCAGACAGTAAACTTTCTACCGGAGTTAACTTTGTAAGCATATTTCCATTTATTATTGACACCATTATCCCCCTATTTAATAGTACATTCGCCGCTGTCAAACGTTCCATTTCCATTTGAGTCACACCATTTGCCCATTTTTATCCTCGTACTGGATACAAACAAGCACGAGTATTCAGGATAGTTTATGTTATCACAATTAACTGATGTATCTGCAGGTAAACCGCTACTGTCACAGTCTGTGCAACTGCTGTAAAGTTGAAATCCTGGAGTGCTTGAACACTCAGCGTTCATACAGATTCCCTTGTTATTGAAGGTAATGCTCGTTATCAGCATTGTTGAAAGAGGAGCAACAGGGTAGGTTCCACTAAGTGTTGTGGTTCTGATGGTAACGAATCCTCCGGTGTCGGTTATGTTGTCATTAGAGTTTGTATCACCATTCATGTTATAACTCTGGAAATCGTTACTGGCTGACAGAGTCCATGCTATTCCATAAGCCTTGTTTTCAGCCATAGCCTTAACCCTCATCTCAGCAAGGTCAGAATATAAAAGTTTGATGTTGCCTTCAATCGTGTTTTTTGACCTTTGACCGGTAAATGTGGTTACAAACAGGGTTATGAGTATCCCCATTATAGAAACCACAACGATAACCTCAATAAGGGAAAAGCCCTGCCTTTTCATCTTTCTATCCAATGTATCTTGGCTCCAATTTTAGCTCCTCCCGGAGAGACAAACGGTGGAGCGGACTCAGGGGTTATGCCTGAAAACCACCCGGAGGAGCCGTCTGCGTTGCCAAAGCTTGAGGAAACACCCAGTTGTTTAATTTGAGCCGTTGAAAGCTGCAAAAACAGCGTTCCTTGCGGATTTTTCACACTAAGGGCTGATGTACAGTTGTCGGTTAACGCTTGCCCTGTTGCACAGTTAAGTGACCATGCACGGGATTCACCACCAAAGGAGCAAAGATTGCTTGACGGACGTGTTGATGCAAACAGAACTATATTCTGAGTTGAATCAACTGTAGGATCAGATATATCTCTTTCAGCCAGATAGGAGGTGGTAGCATCATAGCAACTCGATGTGGTTGAACCTGTTCCTGCTGTATAAGCGTCACAGAGACTCTTACTCCATGCCCTGTAGTCTCCGCTGGAAGCCTTAGTACAAGCATCGGCATTGGAGTTTGCGCTGTTTACATTACCGCAGCAGCCGTTTGCCTGGCATCCGCTCATTGGAATACCAAATATCTGGTCAGTGGAAAATGATGTATCAGTTGGGGTCATATAGCGTCCCGACCCGCCAAACACATAGTACGTATTGGTAGTTGAGAAAAAACACTTCCCAATTACTATTTTTGAAGTCACCGGCCTGTTTGCAATGCCGCCAGTAAAGAAGTTTTGGTCAACATTCCAGCAATTCGACCAACCGGTGCAAGTACCAGTACACTTATTTGTAGGGTCGCCTCCTGTCCATACGTTTATGAGACCTCCTTTAAGCCCTGTGGTGGCGTTTGCCCCCAAAACATAACCAAACACGACATAGTCGGTGTATCCATCACCGTTCATATCTAAACCTGTTGTGAATAATCTGCCGCCGTAGCCGTTTTTGAGGCTGTTCCCAAAATCATAGATGTATGGGGCACCAGAGTTGAAAGTCATATCTCTGGTCATATTGGAGTTGAGCTTTATGACAAAATATTCCAGATTCTGAGCCGAATATCCGGTGTAGCTCTGAGGTCCGTTTAGAAACATCACATAGGTGCCGCCGCTGGTTTTAATAACCGCCGGGCCGGAAAGCGAATACCCAAGCAGAGGGTGTGAAAACTCCCACAAAAACTTTGGCGCTGCCGGGTTTGTTATGTCCAGCGCATAATATGAAGAAAGGCCGACGCATGAGCCGTCCGTTGCCTTTGAATTTGAACAGGTATCTGTTGGCGGCTGTATTATATTTGAGTCGCAGGTACCAGAGGATGGGCAGCCGCAGGCCCCGCCAAGTCTCATCCCTCCAATCAGTATTTTTTGAGAGGTAGTAGGTTTGTAGATGTATGACTGTAAATCTGTATAATACAAGTGACAGTACTTAGGGTCTGCTAAATAACGCAGATAGGGCAGTGCATTCCGTGGAATAAACGACCAAAGCTCTTTGCCGAAATCGGCTGTGTTTCCGGTAAGGGCAGCCACCTCATTAGTGCCCAAATTGGACTTTGACAGCAGTCCCAGTTCAAAAGCGTGTAACATGCCGTCATTTCCGCCAGCATATACAACCGTGTAATTGTCATACGTTTCAAGCAATGGGGTTGAATAGACAATGTCTCCGAGTTTCCATGTGGTTGTATTATCACCTATTGTGGTTGTACGGTTTCTAAGGCCGGTTTTGTCGGTCCCTCTGATATACTTGATGACATCATTAAAATTTGAAGTGCCATTTAGTGATGTTGATGAGCCCATATAACTTTGAAACACAGCCTTATTTGCTGTTGTGAACTCAGTTAAGGCGCTAGTGCTTCCTGTGACAGTTGTGTTGTCATAGACGTAAATCATACGTCTGTTAGAGTTTGTTTCACTATCTGTGCGGTTAAAGAGGAGGAGCCCTGCCTCCCAGATATCATTCAGATCGTCAAGAGTAGTTGTTGATACGGGAGTTGTTGAAGTAGCCGTGCCGTTGTCATAGCTATTATATTGGCTTATTACAAGCTGACCGTTTGTATAATCGAAGCTAATAATTTTATCTTTTATTACGTTTAGTTTATAGTCCTTTGGCGGGGTCTCCTCTCTTATATTTTGAGCTTTGGATGTGTTATAGAGCCAGAGGTTGTGTAAATATCCAATCCATGTTAAATCCTGGTCACCGATGGGATTCTGAGGGTAAAAAGCGGCCTGAAGTATGTTTGCCCCTTGCTTGCCTTTATCTGCCAAAACCGATGCGGATGTGCCAGAGGCAGCCTTTGACAAAATAGAGTTAAATGCACTCTCTATACTGGCCTCAATTTCAGCGCCCTCATTAGCCTCAAAATAATTATCGGGAGTACCGTTTCCGTTAGAATCCCACTCATTTGTCGTATTGTCAGAAGGAATGCCATCTTTGTTTAAGTCGTTGAAAGAGCCGTTTATTGTTGCATATTTAAGAAAGGTGGAACCAGTGCCGAATGCATATACGGTAAACAGGGTAAGGTTTTGGGTAAGGTTATCAGTACTGCTTGAACCTCCAACGTAGTTACTCCACTTTGAACCTCTCAGATCATTTGTATGCATGTAAAGGGCTACATCCTCAAGCCCTGCCACACGACCGCTGATGCCGCTCAAATCTTGTGAAAGTTGTGATGTTGCTGGAAACGTATATGACCCAACTGTTACTTGAGGGCATGAACCCACAGCAGGAGAACCTGAATTGGTGCAATTGAATTTAGACCTGCCAGCAGCATAGTCTGCAAGACTGGATGGAATACTGCCATCATAAGAAGGCTCACCATCTGTCAGTAATATTACAAAGCTCTTAGCGCATGGGGCATAAACGGTATTACCAAGAGCGTCTGTGTAGTTATAGTAAGGATCCACAGTGCTGCTTATGGTGTATGAGGATGAACTGTACTTAGGGCCTGTTGTTGAATTAGTGGATGTGGTTGCTGAGCTTAAGTTGGAAGCAACACTCCCAACTTGGGCAAAGTACCCTACTATAGACCATAGGGACTCAGCAAGAGGAGTGGCTGTACTAGGGTCCATAGAGTTTATGTGAGTTACGATGGAGTTATAACTTGACGTTGAGACATAATCCTGAATGATGGCACCACTACCTGACATATCCGCGTAAAAGGCTAAGCCCATCCGAACTTTATTGCCAAATTTCTGGACCAGTCCTGTTGTGTTATCAGAAACACGCACTTTAACGTTGAAGTATCCCTGGGATGTCTGAGTTAAGGTGCAACTGCCTCCAGTTCCGTTTGTGCCGCAATTACCGTTTGTAGTATATATCCGAAAACATCCTTCTCCGATATTTCCGGTGCAGGAGGAGCTTGGAGATATAAAACTGATATAAGCCTGACCGGAGTACGGTGTATAAGATGAGGCGTTTTGTATATATTTGTTAGTCCCTCCGAAGCCGGAGCCGTCTATACCCAAAAGCCGCTCGTAGCCGCCTGATACGGTAGTGTTGTCAAAATTACCTCCAGTCAGCGCTTTTTTCAGTATATCTGTACGGCGCATAGTAAGCCAGTTGAGAAAAGTGCCGTCCCACTCGGTGCTTGCTTTTGTCGTTTCTCCAGCTATCCCACTGCCTGTTTTTGGGTTTGTAGGGTAGAAATATCCGTTACCGGCTGTACTGTTATATGCGTACCAGTAGTTTGGATCAAAATAACCATAATAAGTATAGGTTGGATACGTTCCTGATGCCCCGAATAGATAGCATGGGTATGATGAACTGCTGCAGTCTCCAGCCGTAGTAGAAGAGGGAGTCGTAGCAGTATTGTTATCCATATAGGCAAAGTCTTTCATACTTAAAGAATTATCTAGTAGTATCATAACATTGGGTGTTACATTGCCGGTTATAAATGGCGGCGTTGCACAGAAGTTATTCATTTGAGTTGTAACTGCTGTTGTCGTTGTAGTCGTTGCTGTGGTTGTAGTAGTAGTGCTCGATGCTGTGGTGCTTGACGACTGATAAGTAGTGGTTGACTGATAAGTAGTTGTTGACTGATAAGTAGTGGTGCTTGACTGATAAGTAGTGGTTGACTTATAAGTAGTGGTTGACTGATAAGTAGTGGTTGACTGATAAGTTGTCGTGCTATGCGACACTGCATAAGAGAGCCTTACGTCATATACAAGAAGCAAAGCCATGAAAGACACTACTACACTAGTTATAAAAAAAGCCTTTTTCATATCTCCTCCGAGCCGTAAGATGTTACTCTCCGGCTGATTCTTTATCATTTTTTCGTTATATTTAATGTATTCCAACTAAAATCCCCCTTTTTCACGACTAACCATATTAAAGCATAACAACGTGAAAAAATCATGAAAAGAAAAGGGAATCTGAACTATGATTTTTTTGATTGAATGATGGACTATGATTTTTAGGGGATTTTATTACCATTTTAAACTACAAACCGGCGTTGCGTAACCAAATATTTTTTATCATGTTACATTTTTTAATCACAGTATTCTTTAAATCATTAAAATCATGGTTCAGACAAAAAATATTTGATTTTAACAATTGTTTCTGATAAAATAAGTCAATGGAGATGAGGCATGGAAAAGAAATATATTAAAAGCGAGATAGTTGAGGCAATGAAGGATGTCATTGCTCCGGTTGTACAGCGGCTTGACGGAATTGAGCAAGAGCAGAAGCGTATGGGCGAGGACATCAAGCGGTTGGATGGTGATGTCAAGCAAATGAGTGGCGACATCAAGCGGTTGGATGGTGATGTCAAGCAAATGAGTGGCGACATCAAGCGGTTGGATGGAGACATTCAGCGTATGGATGGGGACATTCAAATGATTAAAAAAGATTTAGCTCAAAAACCTGACAGAGACGAGGTTAAAACTATAATAAGAGACGAGTTAAAAAATAATCCTTCTGTATATATTTTTGACAGGGATGGATTAAAGGGGCTTGTGTCAGAGTGGCATAAAGAAGAAAATCATGAAAAACAAGTTAAAGATATTTTGAAAAAAGAAAGAATCATCGCATAATCCCAGTTACATGATAAAAAAGGAAAAGATTAATGTAACAATAGATTCGGAATTGAAAAAATATATAACTACTTTTGCAAAAGAGCAAAGGATTACAGTATCCGATATTTTTAGAGGGTTTATTCTGAATTTGAAACAAATAAAAGAAAAAAATACGCCGGAAGTTATACTTTGCTCAGATCCTGATTTTAATAAATCCCTTAAAGATACCGTATCCATACTAAAAACTTGCAGAGTAAAGCCGCACGGATATGAAGAGGTTTTTGATATAAATGAAAATGAATGGCGCCGTTGTGCCGCTGCCAATCCTGTATTTGATTTTC
Source organism: Nitrospirota bacterium (assembly GCA_015233895.1). Taxonomy (NCBI): domain Bacteria; kingdom Pseudomonadati; phylum Nitrospirota; species Nitrospirota bacterium. The sequence goes on from JADFXG010000009.1 coordinate 61,132, forward strand.
TGAAAGAACCTGAAGAGGAGATCTATACCTTAGACGATGGAAAACCTTTTAATAATTAAAGTCTGTCTCCTTGTATTCAGGAAGATGTGGAAAGTAAACTAAAAAAACTATTTGATTTAAAAAACTAATTCTGTTAGTATAGGACAATGGAGATGGGGCATGGAAAAGAAATATATTAAAAGCGAGATAGTTGATGCAATGAAAGAGGTCATTGCTCCGGTTGTACAGCGGCTTGACGGAATTGAGACCAGACTTGACAGTCTTGAGACTAAGGTTGACAGGCTTGATAATGAGCAGAAGCGTATGGGTGAAGATATCAAGCGTATGGATGGAGATATCAAGCGTATGGACGGTGACATTCAGGTCATTAAAAGAGATTTAGCCCAAAAGCCTGACAGAGACGAGGTTAAAACTATAATAAGAGACGAGTTGAAGAATAATCCTTCTGTCTATATATTTGACAGGGATGGATATAAGAAACTGATGTCAGAGTGGCTTAAGGAAGATGTTGAAAGGCAAGTTAAAGATATTTTGAGAAAAGAAAAAATCATAGCGTAATGGAAATAAACTTTAAAAGATACCAGATTTAGGGTTTTATTGCCCATGCAGTTAACTTCATAAATTCAACCAACCAGCTCCTTGACTTTTCTTTACCTTTAGCCGCTAAAATAAACGCATAATAAAATGAAAAAAACTTTTTTGAAATAATCTCACCCTATTATGAAAACAAATGTGGAAATAAGAGGAAATGCTGCTGTTATAAATGTAGCAGGTGAGATTAACCTTTATACATCTCCTTATTTGAGGGAGACTATAATTACACTTGTCAGGAAAAAGACCTCAATCATAGTGGTAAACATGAGAGATGCTGTGGATATAGACAGCTCAGGGGTAGCCACATTTGTGGAGGTATTAAGAGAGATGTCCAGCTACGGAGGCAGACTGCGCTTTGTGTACGTTTCTGCCAAAGTAAACAAAGTTTTTAATTTTTCAAAACTCGACCGTTTTTTTGAAATCTATACCGATATGGAGCAGGCCGTTGTATTATAAGAGGTTTTTAGCTCTGGTTGGTGAAAAAGGCATCTCGGTAAGGGAGGTGCTGCATGATGTATCGGTTTTAGTTAATGATGTGTTTTACTGGACTCTGATCTCGCCACTTAAGGGCAAACCTGTGCGCATTAGGGCAACGATTTCTGAGATAGTCAAAACCGGATACGATTCGGTTCCCACGGTGCTTATAATATCGTATTTTGTAGGGGTGATTTTGGCATTACAGTCGGCGTATCAGTTAAAGGCATTTGGAGCGCTTATCTATGTGGCCAATCTTGTCGGGGTATCGGTGACAAGAGAGCTTGGGCCCATACTGGGTGCAATAATAGTGGCTGGCAGGAGTGGGTCGGCATTTGCCGCAGAGATTGGCTCAATGAAGGCGGCTGAGGAGGTTGATGCTCTCATCAGCATGGGGATAAATCCCATCAGGTTTTTGATTGTCCCCAAGCTCATAGCGCTTATGATTATGCAGCCGGTACTTACGGCAATTTTTGATTTAACGGCTATCTTTGGCGGTTTTAGCGTTTCCGTTACCGAACTTGAACTTAATTCAGGTCTCTATATAGATCAGACATTAAACGCCTTGCAGTTGAAGGATTTTCTCACAGGGCTAATGAAAGCGTGGGCATTTGGCGTGGTAATTACAATAGTTGGGGCCTACCACGGGTTTAAAGTTAAGGGCAGTGCCGAGGAGGTTGGCTTAAGAACCACTGCAAGCGTTGTTTCATCCATTTTTATGGTTATATTTTTCGACTTCTTTTTTACCGCTCTTTTTTACTACTTTTTGTAGATTATACGTCTTGAAAAAAAGTCTTGAAATAATTAATTTGGTTATGTTATCATTTATCTAAATTGCAAAGTGCTGCCTTTTTTTTATTAACCAGCTAAAATGGAGGAAACAATGGTTGTGAAAACAATGAAGGATTTTATGGGAATGGCTACAAAGTTTGTAGATATGAACAAGGGACAGTGGGATCATACAGCCTGGATGAATTTTATATCAGAATCTAAGAAGATGGGTATCGATATGTGCGACGATACCAAGACATGCGCAGGCGCAGTGCTTGAAGCCATGAAGAAGTACTACGTCACCATGATGGGCACAGACAGTATGGCAAACGTAATGTCAGAGGCTGCAGACAGCACATTAAAGTTTCTCAAAAATCCAAAGGCTGTAGCAAGTAAGAATGAATGGGAAACCTACATGAACAGCATGAAAGAAAAAGGCATAAAAATGAGTGAAGAGTCTCAGAATTACCTCAAAGCCATGATGGAGGCAACAAAGGAATTTGCAAATGTTGCCAAAATCGGAGTCTAATAGTAAATCATTAAAATGCTGAGTTAATTAAGGGATAGGGGTGTTGCCCAATTACTGCAAGTTTGTCTCACCCCTTTCCCTTAGACGTTGTCTGTCTGTCAGACTGGTACTGTCCATATCCTAATAGCAATTGTTGCATATTGAGAGTTTTTTAATATCGTGTTTCTGAATTATTCTCGTTACCGGTTCAATAATCATTAAAAGAAAAAGTGTGGCTTTTTGTAACAAAATTTGTTATAATGCGCAGATGTCGGAGTGTTTAGTTATTAATCAAGGTGTGAGCGGGTGTGATGGGTAATCCGCAGCCTTCAAAACAAAAAACGATAGAACTCCTGATGAGCCGTGCTAAGGAAAGGAATGACTTTCCAGCCATGTCACGTACTGTTGACATAGTGAAAAAGCAAACATCATCGGTAAATGATACATCCATTACAGAGCTGACAAGTACTATTTTAGATGATTTTGCCCTTACCAGTAAGCTTCTCAGGCTTGTAAACAGCGTGTTTTATATCAACTACCAACTTGGAGGGAAAATCGGCACAATATCACGCGCTGTGTTTGTGCTTGGTTATGAGCAGGTAAAAAGTGCTGCCGTGACCCTTCTTTTGTTTGAAAACCTGACTAACAAAAATCTTGCAAAAGAGCTTAAGGAAACAGTGCTATCTACTTTTATGTCCGGGTTGATTGCCAAGGGTATGGCTGCAAAAGTAGGCATAGAGGACACCGAGGAGGCATTTTTAGGCTCCATATTCCACAATCTTGGACGGCTTCTTGTTTCTTTTTATTTACCCGATCACAGGAAGAAAATCAGAGAAGAAATGACCATAGCAAATCTTACCGAGCACAGCGCCGCTAAAGAGGTGCTGGGAGCAACATACGAGGACATTGCTGTGGCTATGGCACAGAGCTGGAATCTGCCGGATAAACTAATAACAGCGATGCACAAGGTTCCATCCGGCCCTGTAACTGCCCCTGTAACACACGATGATAAGATAAAAACCCTCGTAAATTTATCTACTGAAATCTGTGATAAAATGGCTGAGATAAAGGCAAACCCTCAGGTTCTGAAAAACATTCTTAAGCGTTATGCCGATTGCTTTCAGTTTTCTGAAAAGGCTATGACTGGGATACTGGATACGGCGCTTAAGGATTTGGGCACGTTTGTCAGGACCATGAAATTAAGTATCGGAGAGAGTGATTTTCTTAAGAAAATCAGTGGCGTGATAAGCGATGCCCAACTGGATGATGTGTCTGAGGGTGTTATGGTCTCTCCCACCGATGAGGAACACGTGGAGCTTGACGATACTCAGTTTATACGGCTTATGGGCGGAGTTGATGATAAAGAACCTGAAGAGACTCCCGATGAGGTGTTGTCTAATGGTATTCAGGAGGTAGCAAATTCTCTTATGGAAAACACCTCTATAAATGATATACTACGGACAATTCTTGAGATAATGTTCCGTGGAATGAATTTTTCCAGAGTTTTAATTTGTATAAAAAACGTGGGAAGCACAGGCAGCACTGAAATGGTGGGGCGTTTTGGCTTTGGCTCAGATACCGATGAGATAATAAAGAGGTTCAGATTTTTATTAAATGATGCTTCAGATATTTTTAATCTTGCCATTTTGCGAAACACTGACGTTGTTATAGGTAACATTAATGACCCGCGTTTTAAGTCGCGTATTCCTGATTGGTACAGAAAATACATTAATGCCCAGACATTTTTGCTTTTGCCCATAGTTGTTAATAATAAGCCCATAGGGTTAATTTATGCAGATAAGCCTAAAGCCGGTGATATACAGATTCCGCCGCATCAGTTGACCCTTATTAAAACTCTCAGAAACCAGGCCATAATGGCTATCCAAAAACGTAAATAGTCCAAAACATACAAATATGCAGTACTTAACCCCTGTCCCATGTTTGAGTGAACCAGCTATGACAATTCGGGAGCAAACAGAGCAAATCGAAGCAAAGGTGTTGAGTAAGCGTGCATGTTTAAGCATAAACAGCAAGGGGCGCCAGAAAGAGGAACAAGAGGGAGAGATTCGAACCTGCTTTCAGAGAGACAGAGACAGAATAATCCACGCCAAATCTTTTCGTCGCCTTAAGCATAAAACACAAGTTTTTTTGGCCCCCAAAGGGGACCACTACCGCACACGCCTCACACACGTGCTTGAAGTGTCTCAGATATCCAGAACCATAGCGCGAGCCCTGAGGCTAAACGAGGACCTCACGGAGGCCATTGCCCTTGGCCATGACCTTGGGCACACCCCATTTGGACACGCCGGAGAGACGGTTTTAAGAAAAATTCATCCCGGCGGCTTTGACCACTATGTGCAGAGTCTGAGAGTTGTTGATTTCATAGAAAAAAACGGTATGGGACTAAATCTCACATTCGAGGTCAGAGACGGCATCATAAAACACTCTAAAGGCAAGGGCAGCATCCTGCCTGACAATGACTCCTCAATGGCTGAGACACTTGAGGGACAGGTTGTCAGGATATCCGATATAATTGCCTATGTTAACCACGACCTTGACGATGCTCTCAGGGCTGAGGTTATACAAAAAAGTGATATTCCTGCTAATATCACAGAGGTCATAGGCGACACTCATGCTAAAAGAATAAACACGATGGTAACAGACCTGGTTTATAACACCATGGCAAGAAATCCCGGCTCATTGAATATGAGTGAACCGGTTTTGGGTGCCGTGTATAAACTACGGGAGTTTTTGTACGAGAGGGTTTATGAGAGTGACCGCTTAAAAGCTGAGTTTATAAAGGCCAAACATGTTCTTGAGAGCCTCTACGGGTATTATCTTGAAAATGTAGATCAGATAATGGGGCATATTCCGTCTGAGACAAATGCCGACAGACACACAACAGTGCGTGATTTCATAGCCTGTATGACAGACAGATTTGCGCTGGCAAGTTATGATAAGATTTTTATACCGGAACGGTGGACTGATATTTAAAAGAAACAAAAAAATACTTGCATAAACATGCCTGCTTTTGCGTATAATAGTTTGCACTTATGATAGACCTGCACACCCATAGCATATTCAGTGACGGAGAGCTGATTCCCTCAGAGCTTGTTGCGCGTGCCGTTGACCGTGGCTACAAAGCCATAGCAATAACCGATCACGTGGATAGCTCAAATCTGACGTCCGTAGTGCCAAACGTTGTACGTGTTGCCAATGATTTAAACCGGTACTGGTCAATAGTGGTAATACCTGGGGTTGAGATAACGCATGTGCCGCCTGAGATGATAGCAGATATTGCCAAAGAGGCACGCTCACTGGGCGCTAAAGTGGTGTTAGTGCATGGAGAGACAATAGTTGAGCCGGTAAGAAAAGGCACTAATCGTGCGGCGATAGAGGCTGGGGTTGATATCCTTGCCCATCCTGGCCTTATTGCAGAGGAGGATGTAATCCTTGCTAAAGAGCGGGGTGTGGCGCTTGAGATAACGGCAAGAAAAGGACACAGCCTTACAAATGGACATGTGGCAAAGATGGCGCTTAAACACGCAGCTTCTTTGGTAATCAACACGGATACCCACGCACCTGATGATCTGACAGACCGCTCTATGGCTGAGAGGATTTTGAAGGCAGCCGGTATTGGGGAAAGCGATATCCCCGGTATATTTAAAAACTCGGAAGATATAGTCTTAAAACTTCAAAAATAAAAAAAACTATTGGAGTATTAAATGCCAAAACGAATTAAGAAAAAAGCAGCAGCAAAACACGGCGATGAAATAAAGGGAACGCTTCACGAAATAGGTTCTTTCTACGAAAAGCAAAAAAAGGAAATACACATAGCAGTAGTGATAACCGCTATTTTAGTGATAGCAGCCCTTGCCTACACAGGGTATATGAAATACACATCATCAGAGGCGGAAAAGCTGAAAATGACTGGATATGCCAACTATTATGCAGCTACCGGTGCTGACAGGCCGGTGCGCCTGAAAGCTTCTTTTGAAGCATTTCAACGCTCAAACAGCCTGAAACCCTCACCGGTAACATTGCTTTATATGGCTGCCTGCACAGAAGAGCTCGGAAAGCCTGATGATGCTGTCAAACTTTTACTAGATTTAAACTCAAGATATACTCAAAATAATGAAATTTTACCTCTTTCGTATTTTAAATTATTTAATATCTACAAGGAAAAAAAGGAGTTCGATAAAGCACTTGAAGCTCTGAAGTCACTCTATGCCCTGCCCTCACAATCATATAAGGACGCAGCCCTGTATGAGTGGGCGGTGCTTTTAACACAATTGGGCAAAGGACAGGAGGCACAGGATAAATATGCGCAACTTACAAAGGATTATCCCGGCTCGGCATACATCATAAAAGACACTGCTGATGATAACAATACTCTCTCTGATGCCACATCTGATAATAAAACGCCTGCGCTAACTGACAATACAACTAAAAAAACAAAACCTCAACAAAAGAAATAAAGCTTTATTTCAGAATTCTATATAATCTACGCAGGTTTGAGGCTCAGGAATTGGTATTCCATCTTCTCTTAATCCCTCAATGTGCATCTCTATAGCTCTGTGCATATTCTTAATTACATCCTTCTGTGTTTTGCCTGTTGCTACACAGCCCAGCAAGTCGGGTGAGTATGCAGAAAAATTATTTTCTGATTTTTCTATTACAATTAAATATTTATTCATAGTCAATTCACTCCCGTTAAGTTGGCTTGTTTCAATATACTGTTTAAGGTTCCTGGTGCTATATCATCATTTAGATTGCCGGATATTGTCACTCTGCCCTTTTTATAATAATGTTTAAACTGTCTGTGACCACCTTTAGACTTAACAACATACCAACCGTCTTTTTTGACTATTCTTATAATCTCACGCACCTTCATTTTTAATTGTGCCGCTTGCCACTTCAACTACACTAATAACTCTTATGAGACAGTATAACTGAAATACTTATACTCGTAAGTGTTCCAACTTGAATCATATACTATTTCAAAATAATAATATGTACCAGTTTGTACACCATAGGGAATATATATATTTAGATTAGTTCCGGAGACTGTTTGTCCCGATGATATTGTCTGGCCGTTAGTTTGAGAAAGCCAGTCGCCTGATGGTGTATATATATAAGCATACATGTAATAGGTGGAACTTGTGGTGTTAACAATGGATGAGGAAAATGGCCCCAGATTACTGCCTCTTGCTATCGCAGTAGTAGTAGGCGCTGTAAGTGTATGAGTGAGCGACCCTGACGATGATGCCGAAATAGCAAAATGTCCCCACCAAGTTGCCCATGTATTGGTATTAGTGCCGCCGGGAGCATACTCCTGAATAGTCCAGAAGGACTCATCTGTGGGGTCAATCACTGTGGCACTGTAATCTCCCCATCGGCTTGTAGTAGAGCCGCAGAAAGAACAGATATAAGCTCCGGCACCCGCTTTAAGCGTTGCTACACTTTGCATAGTGCCGGCAGCAGCAGTGGAATTTCTGGCAGTGTAGTAGGCACTGCCATACGTGGAACTTGAGGAGCCGCTAAAACCCAGTGCAACATTGTTGCTTGAGTCCACCGCAATGGATGGATAAAAGTACGAAAGTGTGGTGTCATTAACCCTTCCCTCTGAAACGGTAGTGCCTATTGAGGAGGAGTTAGAAGATGCCCTTGATGGGTCTATCTGATACCATGCTGCCTCGGTTTTCGTGTTATCAGAGCTCCCCACTGTGTGAGATGCCCATATATAGCCATTACGGCACACTGAACTTAAAATACGCGTATCCCCTGTGTCGAGCTTGTAAGTGGTGCCAGGCTGTGAGGCAGAAGGCATGTCTAATATTGGGTAGCTGTTTTGTACTTGTATATATCCTTTATCGCTCCAGACAGAGCTACTGCCAGAAAAACTTAGATTATAGACTTTAAAATATCTTGTTACACCGCTTGAAGCATCCCCGGTTGCACTTGCTGAAGCTGGCGCATCGGTGGCAGCTATAACTGAAATGGAGTTTCCTGAGCCATAATAGCCCTCCTCAAGAAAGTAATGCGACTGAGAGGTGCCAAAGACATGGCACGGTTGTAGTCCAAAGTATGTGCCAGAAGGGTTTACAAGCTCAGTCCATGTCAGAGATGAGTGTGAGGATGTAAGCTGGCTCTGGGCTATGGCAATGATCTTTACATATTGATAATTATCAGAGTTGTCAAACATATTTAGCGTTACGTAAATGTAGTTTTGGTCAAACCCAAGTTGCGGATAATCTCCCCAGTTATTGGTCGAGGTAGTGCCGTTATTTAAAGACACATTTATTGACCACATGTACCATGTCCCGGTGGGGTCACTCGTTGCCGAAACTCCGACAAGAAGATAGGCGTTAGGTCCCGACTCACCACTTACAGAGCTGACTATAAATCTGCTGTTAAACTGATCATAGATAACTTTAACGTCGTAGGGGGATGAGGCAGCAGAGCCCAAAGATGACCAAAAAGATGCCAGTGTAACCTGTCTGTAAAGGGCTCCTGTGGATTTTGTATAAATTGCAACCCCGCCATTTGTCATATTAACCAAATAATTAGGGCCGGCAGCCCCCATGGTATCTGGTGGGGCTACGTTACTGGAGCTCATGCCAGTAAAACTACTGGTAAGGGCAGGGGCATCAGTGTCAGGAGCAAATGTTGTTCCTCCGCTTTTAGACGATGCCGGGCTGTCTTTTTTTATATAATGAATGTAAGGGGCCAATCTTCGCTGTATAACTCTGTGTTGAGTAGTATCCGACATAGGTTGTTTATCCCTGTTTTCCATCTCTGAGAACGTCGTCTTTGAAAATGGCACTTCTTGTTTTACTTCTACACCTGTGCCTGTACTGTTACTGTCCTCAGATGCCATAGCTAAAGTTATCTGCTGAAGTAACATGATAATCAAAACTACTGCGACTATGCTGAATTGTTTTTTCATTTGCTCCCCCATTTATATTTTGATAAATTATAACACTATATAATATGCTACCATTGCAGGGTATTTTAAATCAAACAAAATTGGAGTACTATCAGAAACGGGTTATAAGGTGGTTTTACCTAAGATTTTAATAAATTCCTTCAACACGTCCGGATCGTAATCAACACTGAGTGAGCGCAGATGAGACAGGGCTTCAAAAGCTGACATTCCTTTATACCCTGGCCGCGACGTTGTCAGGATATCGTAGAGATCAACCAGTGCTGCTATTTTTCCTGATGTGTGCATTTTTGAGCCACTGAGTCCATTTGGATAGCCTGTTCCTGAGATCTTTTCGTGATGCTCTAAAAGCGGATGCGATGTCGCCTCAGAAATCCCTTTATAGAGCTTTAGTATGTTATAACCCTCAGCTACGTGTTCTTTGAAAATATCCATCTCAAATCTGGATAATTTGCCGACTGGTTTAGCCATAATCTCTGGCGGGATTGTGGTTTTTCCTATGTCATGAAGCAGGCAGCCCATTCCAATAGCAAATAATTCACCGTCGTTAGTCACTCCTGAGGATACGGCAGTAGCCACACTAAGTACGCTTAAGTTGACCGAGTGAGAGTACGTATAGAAGTCTTTTTTGTTTATAGTGAGCAGATTTGTTATAAGGCCTTTGCTCTCTAATATGGCATTAATAATGCCCTCAGTTACTTCTTTACTTTGTTGTACATTTTCATCGCTGTGAGGATTATCAAAAAGCTCCTTTATGCACATCCTCGCATTTTCCTTTACCAGCATGTGCTTAGTCTCCTGAGAGCCTCCAACCGCCTTGGCCGCATCTTTGATATAAGCCTTGTATCTGGGGATGTCCTCAGGTTTTATCATCAACTCACAGTAGTTAACAAACGCTGTTTCATTTACCTGAATATCTTTACCCTTGTACTCTATAAGTGAATCTATATTCATATGGGATTTACCGTATAGTGTGAAATCAACAAAACTTCCTGAAATTATACTTGAGCGGTCAATTTGGAAGAGTGCTTCTTTCTTTTTTATATACTCCTCAAGTGTTGGTTGTGGCCGAGGCCCAGGTTTCTGAGTAGCAGACTCTTTAGCGGATTTTTGGGGAGACTGGCTTACATCGTTTTCAAGCGCTGTAGTTTTACTTATTAAAGTTTCCTCGGCGCTTAAGACGTCAAGCCCTCTGTCCGTGTCTATGAAAACAAAGGCGATATCAGCATCTTTTATTTTCTTTATCTGATCGTTGCCGGTTATTTCAAAGCGGGTCTTTACAAAAGGACTCTTATACCACGTAGCATCAAGCCCGTCAAGGAACATTCCAGGCCTCAAATCATCTACAGATATGCGTTTTTTCATGCACCATCCCTTCCACTAAAACCTAAAATAAATAGAGCTACAACACCCACGCGACATACTAACATATTTTGCGGATAAAATCAAACTGTCTTGAAAAAAAATGTGATGGTGTGGTTAACTACAAGTTGAAGTGTAAAAAACACCAGAATGTGCGTTACAATATCAGTAATCGCAGGGAAAATTATGAGACTACGGAAATACAGGGATTTGTTGCTTATTTTTGTCTGGAGGGAGTTCACAGTCAGATATCGTCAATCCTCGATAGGCATATTGTGGGCATTAGTACAACCCTTAAGCATGATGCTATTGTTTTTATTCATTTTTTCCTACGTACTAAAGGTACAAAATTCATCTTACCCTCAGATGTTGTTTTTTTATGCCGGACTTTTACCGTGGCTCTTTTTTTCATCAGCATTAAACTATTCCATCCCAAGTTTGACAACACAGTACCAGTTGATAACTAAAATATACTTTCCTCGTGAAATTCTGCCCATCTCCGGTATTGCTGTTGCTTTTATTGACTACTTGATAGCATTGGCACTATTTGTTGTGTTTTTGGTTATATATCAGATAAAAGTGTCATGGCTGGCTCTTTGGATGATTCCCCTTACCGCTATGTTAGTGTTATTTACAGCATCGGTATCAATTTTCCTTGCCGGTCTGAATGTTTACTACAGGGATGTTAAACTTGCCACTACTTTTTTGTTGCAACTGTGGTTTTTTGCCTCTCCCGTTATGTATTCCATTGATAAACTTGATATGAAAATAAAAGTCCTGCTGTTTCTTAACCCGCTGACATTTATAATAGAAAATATGCGCCGATGCGTGCTTGAAGACAGAGACATCGTTTATTGGCAGTTTTTTTTGGTGGGCGGCATTGTGGTACTGTCTTACAAGTTAGCTTACAGGTATTTTATTAAAATAGAACGCGCCTTTGCTGATGTCATCTGATTCACTAATAGAGTTAAAGGGTGTGTGGAAAAAATACAACTACAGAGAGACTTTTCACCGCTCCATAAGAGAGGATATTTTCAACATATTTAAACGTACACGCCGTGAAGATCTGAAGGACGGCGAGTTCTGGGCACTTTCAGATGTTAACCTGAGGCTGTCCGGGGGTGAGTGCATAGGGTTCTATGGCCCAAATGGAGCAGGTAAATCCACAATATTAAAACTCATCGCCTCTGTAACCTATCCAACCATTGGTGAGGTTATAATAAGGGGTGTGGTGGCGCCTCTGATAGAGCTTGGTGCAGGGTTTCATCTTGATCTGACAGGCAGAGAGAATATCTACATAAACGGCGCCATTATTGGTATGACCATACGGGAAATCAGAGAAAATATTGACAGTATAATCGAGTTTTCCGAACTATCCGACTTCATAGACATGCCCATCAAGAAGTACTCATCGGGAATGCACCTGAGGCTGGGCTTTTCGATAGCTGTTCACAGCTCTGCGGAAATATTTCTCTTTGACGAGATACTGACTGTAGGGGATGAGTATTTTCAACTTAAGTGCTTAGAAAGAGCAAAATGGCTTAAAAATAACGGAAGGGGTATTATTATAGTTTCACACGACAAGAAGTTGTTAAACGAGATGTCTGGCACCATCTACCACATAAACAAGGGTATCGTTTCTACAGAGGATGTAAAGGCAAGCGGCGATGCCGCTCGTAATATATGAAAGACGAAAACGCTGATAGGAAAGAAGATTACCGGAGGCACGCTCTTTATGCAGGGATTATATTTGCAGTCTCTGTTATCATCTACATTCCAACCTTTAAAAGCGGCCTGATATGGGATGACGAGGAGATAATTAAAGGGGCCATACTCGTTAACAAGAAAAACCCTTATGATATATTTATAAACACTGGTTTATACTGCAGGCCGATGACCATACTTTCCCTGTCACTGGATTATACCCTGTGGCATATTAATGCCATTGGATATCATGTGCACAACGTTATAATTCATGCGTTAAACTCGGTGCTTCTATATATTGGTACATTTAATGCTTTAAAAAACCGGAGCGGTTTTAACGGTAATTATCTGGGAATTTCTTTTTTCAGTGCCCTTCTCTTTGCGCTACATCCTATACACACCGAGTCGGTTGCCTGGATTTCAGATAGGACAGATTTACTTGCCACTTTTTTCTTTTTATTTGCTTTTATTGCATTGTTGGTTTATTTGCACGAAAAAAAACGAGAGGGACTATTTCTTATCTCTGTGTTTTTTCTGTTTGCAATTCTTTCTAAGGAAAATGCCATTGTTTTTATAGTAATAGCCTTAGCGTACATGTTTGTTATCAGGGCCGGTAAAAAAAGTTTCATTATGGTCTGTGCCTCTGTTGCCATATCGTTAACTTTTTATATGTGTTTGAGAGGGTTTGGCTGGCTTATGGAGTTATTTAAAGCACCGGGCACATCAGGAGCTTTTCTAAGCAAAAATGCCTCTTCTTACTCAGCCGTTAAAAATATCATAAGCGCTGCCAGCTATTACTATGAAAAGCTGCTGTGTCCGTGGAATTTAAACATAATTCCGGAGCTGCCATCAGGCACAGGCTACTATGTGCTGTTTATGATACCGGTAATTTTGTTAGTATTTTTGGCAGTAAAACGAAACGGAGTGGGTGCCTCACCCAGATTTTTTGCAGGCTTTTGGCTTTTGTGGATTATGATTACATTATTACCCTCCCTAACTATAGCCGTTTCTCAGATAGCTGCCCCTATTGGTGAACGTTATCTATATCTTCCCTCAGCGGGTTTCTGTGTTTTGCTTGTTATGGTTTTATATCCTGCCCATAAAAACTCTGCCGAAGGCGGCGTAAATAGAAAGTTAAGATTGTCTTTGCTTTTTGTTATTGCGTTAACCTATGCGCTTTTAACGCATGACCGCCTTCTTGACTGGCACTCTGACTTTGCCCTTTGGCAGGATGCCGCTAAGAAAAACCCGCATTCCGTTATAACCAAAACCAACTACGGCATAGCTCTGATACGGGAACATAATTTTGCAGAGGCTGGAAAACAATTAACAGAAGCTCTTAGCTTTAAACAGTTAAGCCGTGAAAAGAAATCAATAGTGCTTAATTCCCTTGGACTTGTTGAAATGGATAAGAAAAACTATGAAAGGGCCGAATCTCTATTTATTGACTCTTTAAAGGAAAACTCCGGCAATCTTGGCTCATATAACAACCTTGGGTACTTGTACATGAAGACAGCCTCTCAGATATCAAATGATCCGGCACGTAAGGAACAGCTTACCCGCAGGGCAATAGAGGTGTTTAAAGAGTCACTGAAATATGCTACCGAAATCAAAGAGATAAACTTTAACCTTGGCCTTTGCTATTTGGAACTTAATGATTTCAAAAACTCCAACGCATACTTTGATGCCGTAATAGAAAAGGATCCGAATTCCGAACTGGCTCAGAAAAGCATTAATTTTAAACTATATATGGAGATGAGAAAAAGAAATATGGATAATAAGAACTCTCCACATCCTTAGATAAAATTATTGCTATCATACTACCAGTATTGTACAATTATTTAAAGCATTTCTTAAAAGGAGGTGGATGATGCGTATGGAAAAGGACAGAAAGATATTCGGTGTCGGGAAAAATGTTTTTTTAACTGGGCTTGTCAGCTTTTTTATGGATGTCAGCTCAGAGATGATCTACCCCCTTGTTCCGCTTTTTTTAGCAAATGTTCTCGGAGTAAACAAATCTGTTATTGGTCTTATTGAGGGTATTGCAGAATCAACGGCCAGCCTGCTAAAGGTCTTTTCCGGCTGGTTTTCCGACAGAGTCGGAAATCGCAAGTGGCTTATGGCAGCCGGATATGCCATCTCAACACTAAGCAGGCCAATTGTTGCGCTTGCTACAGGTTGGCACCATGTGATGGGGTTTCGCATCATTGACAGGTTTGGTAAGGGAATACGTACTTCTCCCCGCGATGCAATTATAGCCGAATCCTCAGACAGCTCAAATCTCGGAAGAGCATTCAGTTTCCATCGCTCGATGGATACAATGGGAGCTGTTGTTGGGCCTGCTCTGGCTTTCTTTCTCCTTGGGTTGTTGTCTAACGATTACCGCAAAGTTTTCTGGATTTCGATGATACCCGGCGTGATAACAGTGCTCTTAATCATCTTTTTCATTACAGAAAAGAAAAAGCCAACAGCTTTAAGTGTAGAAAAACCTAAGCTGACCTTTAAACATTTTGACTGGAGGTTCAAGTATTTTACAACTATTGCTGCGCTGTTTGCCATCGGAAATTCCAGCGATGTGTTTCTGATACTAAGAGCACAGCAGGTTGGGGTTTCTACGGTTATGATCCCTGTTGTTTATCTCATATTCAATATCGTTTATTCTTTATCTGCAATTCCTGCAGGCATAGCTGCAGACAGGTTCGGCGCAAAGAGGGTTATCCTTATTGGCTTTGTGTTATTTGCCATACTTTACTACGGTTTTGCAATTGCAGAAAGCACAACTGCCATCTGGATTCTTTTCGCTTTCTACGGTCTTTTTATGGGACTTACGGAGGGGATACAGAAAGCGTTTCTTGCTACAATTATACCACAGGATTTTAAGGCTACAGCCTTTGGTGTCTATAACACTGTTGTCGGCCTTGCTATGCTTCCGGCAAGCCTGATAGGTGGCGGGTTATGGGATCACGTCTCTCCATCTGCCACGTTCTATTTCGGAGCAATAACGGCGGCACTGTCCTCTCTATTGTTTATTGCATTTATTTCTGCGATAAAAAAAGATGCTAAAAGGAGTGATATGTGTCAAAGAAATTAAGATATTTCAAGTACTAAATCAATGATTAATAAAAATTTTTTATTTACAAAAGATATATTGACAAATTAGTGAAATAATGTTAAACTTCGCACTGTTTTATAAAAAAGAACTTAAAAATAGAAAAAGGGGGGGGTGGATGTGAATGCCCATGGTAAATGTCAAGGATAGTGATTCCTTTGAGCTTGCTCTTAAGCGGTTTAAGAAGCAGTGCGAAAAGGAAGGGATCCTGTCTGAGATAAAAAGGAGAGAACACTACGAAAAACCAAGCATCAGAAAAAAGAAAAAGATAATAGCAGCCAGGAAGAAAGCTGCTAAACGCGTGTCTGTATCACAGTAACTGCGAATGTTTATTTTTTCGCAGGATGTTTTGATCTATATAAAGAACCGAAGAACTACTGTGTATTTTGTAAAAAAAGCAAGGATGATTGAGACGTTCTTGCTTTTTGTCGTTTTTATGTGCAGCTTGACTATGCGGCTGCATATGTTCTATAGTCAACTATAAGAGAAGCGGCCTGAGACAGATATACAAACCTAAGACAGCGCCGAAGTATATGTGCAAATCAGTTAATGTGCAGCTTATGAGGTAAGAAGCTAATAGATGGACCTGCAAAGAGTCAGAGACGATATAAAGTCCCGTTTAGACATAGTGGATGTAATTTCAAAATATGTGAATTTGAAAAGATCCGGGGCTAATTTCAAGGGGTTGTGTCCGTTTCACAGTGAAAAGACATCCTCATTTACGGTAAGTCCAGTAAGGCAGGTGTTTCATTGCTTCGGATGCGGCGCAGGCGGAGACATCTTCACATTTGTCATGAAAGAGGAGGGACTTGCCTACCTTGATGCCCTTAAGCAGTTGGCAGAGCAGGCAGGGGTCAAAATTGACAGCAATTTTTATCCGCAAGGAATGGGTACGGAGGGCAGACAGGAGTATCTCAATATTCACGCGGAGGCCAGGGAGTTTTTTCGGGCAATTTTTAAGAAATCAGAGAAGGCCAACAGTTATCTGCGTCTAAGAGGGTTAAGCGATGAGAGTTTAGATGAGTTCTCAATAGGTTTTGCTCCTGATAGTAAGGATATGCTCTATAAGCACCTAAAGAGCCGCGGCCATCTGGATGGTAAGATACTTGAGACCTCTTTGGTAAGTATAAGGGAAAATATGCCTTTTGATGTTTTCAGAAGGAGAATAATGTTTCCTATAGATACAGCTAAAGGGCAGACGATAGCCTTTGGCGGCAGAGCTCTCGATGATGTTCCTCCCAAATATTTAAATTCCTCAGAAACACCACTGTTTAAAAAGAAGAGGACACTCTATGGCCTCAGCCAGGCTTATGATGCAATCTCTAAAGCCAGATCGGTAGTCATAGTGGAGGGGTATCTGGACGTAATAATGTGTCATCAGTATGGGATTAAAAATGTGGTGGCGCCACTTGGCACTGCGCTTTCTGAGGAGCATGCCACACTGTTAAAACGCAGTGCCGATGAAGTTACTGTGCTTTTTGACGGGGATGAGGCCGGAGTGAGAGCTGCAAGGCGTGCAATATCACTGATAAGCAAGAAGGGGTTGATAGCTAAAGGAGTGGTAATACCCGGGAAAAATGATCCTGACAGCCTCCTTAGGCAAGACGGTCAACCTGCCCTTGCCGGACTGCTCTCCCAGTCAATGGGGTTTGTTGACTTTATGCTTTTTACCGGAGGCAACGGGATAGAAAATCTCAGAGAGATATACCGGACAATAGAGGATGTTGAGGATACGGTTTTAAGGGGCAGACTGATTACAGAGTTATCAAAAAAGGGTGCAATTTCTGAGACAACGTTAAGAGACTCCGTAAAAAGCCGCACCACAAACCAAAATAAAGAAATAACCGTACAAAGTTATAACCGCCTGATAGATGAGGAAATTCTATTTAATGCTTATATGGGGTTTGAGGATGTGCGAGGGACGATAGCAGCCGATTTAGATTTGGGTATGCTTGAAAACTCAACCTTAAAGAAGGTCTTTTCCGGATTGTTTGAAGGACAACTTAACCCCACAAATGACAGTATCCTGGCAGTATGTACTGAGGAGGAAATCTCCTACATAACGTCTCTTATGGTACAGCCTTATGTTGACACAGAAAATGTTGTACAAAATGTGTCTGACTGCCTGAAAAATATGAAGAAAAAAATTTATTTAAGAACCATAGCGGAAATAAACGGTAAAATAAAAATGGCAGAAAACCTAAACAATACTGAAACAATCTCGGTTTTGCAGGCTGAACTTTTAAGATTAAACAGATTAATAAAAACAAGTAAGGAAAATTAACGAGGATTTAATAATTTTGCTTGCTAAACAGAAACAATATTTGTTACACTCTAACGTTGTAAACATATGAAGAAAGAGAAAAGCATAACGGCAAGCGAAAAATCAGCAGGGCCCATAGCTCAGTTGGTAGAGCTACCGGCTCATAACCGGTTGGTCCCAGGTTCGAGTCCTGGTGGGCCCACCACAAGAAAGGCATCTGAGTTAATCTTTTATATGGTGGGTAAGTGTTAGAAGAGATTGGTCTCCTAAAAGAGATACAGGCTCTTGACAGTGAAGTAATAAGAATTAAACTTCTTATCGAAAAAACGCCTAAAACGGTGGTTGAGTACGATAAGGCTCTTAATGCTGCTAAATCAGATGTAGCTCTGAAAAGGGCGGCAGTTGATAAGGCGATAAAACAAAGGAAAGACCTGGAGCTGCTGGCAGAGGAAAAAAGTGCGCGAATCATAAAGATGAAAGGCCGCATTAACGACCTTAAATCAAATAAGGAATACAAAACCCACTTAAAAGAAATAGAACAAGTGGAAAGAGATAAGCGCCATGTAGAGGATGACATTTTAAACCTTATGGAGCAGATGGAAACCTATGACAAGGCATTAAAAAAATCAGAGCTTGCATTTACTAAGGAGGAGTCACACTATAACGAAAAGCTCTCCTACCTGAATAAAGAAAAAGCCGTTAGTGAAAAAGAGCTTGAAGGGCTGATTGCTAAAAGAAATAAACTGAGCAAAGAAATAAGTAAAGAAATCTATGATAAATATATTAAACTGCTTAGCAAGAAAAATGGGATAGCCGTAGTCAGAGCAGTGTCAGAGATTTGTTGTGGCTGTAATATGAGCATACCTCCCCAGTTGTTTGTAGAGGTTATGAAGAATGACCGCATTTTGACGTGCCCGCAATGTGGACGGATTCTGTGGTACGAAAATGAAAACAATAATAAGTAGAATTTCTAAGCCAACCACTATTAAACTGTTTTTTTTTAATAAATAAAGTTATAATAACTCACCGATATTTATAAGGGTTTAAGAGGAGTTCCTTACTCTTGGCATAAAATAAAATGATGGAGGTAAGTTTTTATGAGTAAAAAGGGCTTTGATTCTTTTGAAGAGCTGATAGAGCGAGCGAGTAAATTTGTGGAGTCGCAGGGTGGTAAGTGGGACCACATGGCATGGCTGGAGTTTTTATCAGACATGCAGAAAAAGGGGTTTAATCTGTCCCATGATATGCAGTCATATCTGGGCTCTATGCTTGAGTCAATGAAGAAACTCAATAGCACACTTATGAGTACGAAGGGTTTTGAAAACGTTTTACTGGATATATCTGAAAGTACGATAGGCTTTATCAAAAAAACAAAAGGCACGTGGGACCATACAGGATGGGAGAGTTTTATAAAGGATGTTCAAAAGACCGGCGTATCCTTAACTGAGGAGACAACAACATACCTTGGCGGGGTGCTTGAAGCTGCAAAAGAGCTTTATATGTTTCCTATGAAATCGACAAAGAACTCTGAGACAGAGAAAAAGCCTGCAGGTAAAGGTAAAGAATAATAACAGTTCTATATAGGAAAGCTCTGGAGCGGGCACAAACACGAATCACAATAGCCTTTCCGCTCCATGGCTGCAGTGGTTTGTAAACAATCGGCGCAGTGAGTTATTTTAAGGAGAGCTAAGGGCAGTGGATGATTTCAAGAAATTCACAAAGCAGGAAAGTCTCATATATGACGAGGCAATAAAGACATTAAGTGCAGAAGTGGAACACGGCACAGGTTATGAGGATGCGGTAAACAGACTTGCGATAGAAGATTCGCAACTTAAACAGCTCATAAGTGATGACTTCTTAAAAATACTTATAGTGAAGCTGCACTATGAAAAGGGTATGACATTAAAAGAGGTAGCCTCCAAATTAAGTGTAACCCATGAGCTTATCGTAGCAACAAAAAATGAAATGCTTGAAGAGGTTCAAGGTTCAGCCATCAAGGCTTTCCATAGTGATGTAAAGTGGGGAAATGCTTGAGTAACGGCATTGAGGTAGATTTTTTAATCACCGGCGATTATGTTGTCACTATGGAACCGCAAGTTGAACCGATAGTAAACGGGGCGGTTGCCGTATCCGGCGGTGTAATAACTGAGGTCGGCACACTTGAAGCTCTTTCTAAAAAATATCAACCCGGCAGGATTTTGGGCGGTAAGGGTAGGGCGGTAATTCCAGGCCTTATAAACACTCACACTCATGCAGCCATGGTTTACTTTAGAGGGCTTGCCGATGATTTACCCCTTAAGGAATGGCTTGAGGGTTACATTTGGCCTGCCGAGGGCAAATGGTTAAGCGATGAGTTTGTAGCCGATGCAATAACCCTTGCCTGTCTTGAGATGATGTTAAACGGAATAACCATGTATAATGATATGTATTTCTTTAAAGAGAGCATAGCAAGAACGACAAGAGATATGGGAATGAGGGTGGTTTTGGGTGCCGGCATTTTAGATTTTCCAACGGCCTCGGCTCAAAATGCCGATGAATATCTGAGTAAGGCCGAAATTTTCATAAAAGACTGGCTATCCGCAGACAGCCTTATAACTCCGGCAGTATCCCCACATGCTCCATATACCTGTAGTCCGGACACACTTTTGAAAGCAAAGAGACTATCTGAGCGTTACGGTGTTTTGCTTCATACGCATCTTTCAGAGACCCGGCATGAGGTAGATGACATAATAAAACTCTACGGGAGGCCTCCTGTAGAGCATCTAAGCGCATTAGGCGTACTGGATAATACGGTTATAGCAGCCCATTGTGTATGGGTAAGTGATAAAGAGATAGAGCTACTTTCAGAGTCAGGTGTTAGTGTGTCGCACTGTGTGGAGAGTAACCTTAAGCTTGCCTCAGGTATTGCTCCGGTAGTGCCAATGCTCAAAAAAGGTGTAAACGTAACTTTCGGAACGGATGGCGCTGCAAGTAACAATGACCTCGATATTTTTACCGAGATGTCAATAGCGGCAAGGCTTCACAAGGCTGTAAACAATGACCCAACGGTGCTTACCGCTAAGGATGCCCTCACAATGGCAACAATATCGGGAGCTAAAGCACTTGGAAAATCAGAAACCCTTGGCAGCATTAAGGCTGGTAAACTTGCCGATTTGGTAATACTGAACCTCGATAAACCTCATCTTACACCTTTTTATGATATTTACTCCCTTATTGTCTATTCAATGAGGGCATCAGATGTTGACTCTGTTATGATAAACGGAAAACTTACGGTTGAAAACAAGGTTTGTCTCATGAAAGATGAGCAGGAGATAATAGAAAAGGCAAGATGGTGGAAAGACAGGATTGCCGTAGAAACCAAAAACTGATAGTTTATTTACGATGAAATTAATTTGTGTTTTCTCTTGCGCATTTTTTTTACATATATTAACACCAATCGAGGCAGCCATAGTGTTTAAGGCTGTGGATACGGGACAAAACATATGTTATGGTAATTTAGGTCCTATAACGTGCCCATCTTATGGGAGTAGTTTTTATGGTCAGGACGCTCAGTACGATAGTACAGTCCCTTACTATACTTTTAACGATAATCTCACTGTAGTTATAGATCAAAACACCGGGCTTATGTGGGAAAGAGCACATCATTCAAGCAAGGTAGATTATAATACGGCTAATGGGTATTGTGACAATCTCACCCTCGGCGGTTATACCGACTGGAGAGTGCCAACTATCAAAGAACTGTTTTCTATATCGGACTCAAGGGGTGCCACACACAAGCGGTTTTATATAGATACAAACTATTTTGATCTGGAAATTCCCACAGAAGGGGAGCTTACCGGCACTCATACCTACGACATGATGGGGCAAACATGGTCATCTACGCTTCGTCCGGATAAAGTCAACACAGTGTATTTCTATAATTTTCTTGATGGACACATCAAAAGCAATGGAACAGATGGTACTTTTGAGAATTTTTATCGTTGTGCAAGAGGCACATCCGGAGTGTTTGAAAACAGTTTTGTAAATAACGGTAATGGAACCATTACCGACAGGGCAACCGGCTTACTGTGGCAACAAACCAACGGAGCAAAATCAACCAACTCCTATCAATTTACATGGAAGGATGCCCTAAATTACTGCGACAACCTTACGCTTGGAGGCATTTCCAATTGGCGTCTGCCAAACGTTAAAGAACTACAAAGCATAGTGGACTACTCTAATACTAACCCTGCTATAGACACAAACTATTTTCAAATAAATCAAACTACCGGAAGCTCGCTCTTTTTCTGGTCAAGTACGACAACCGGTGAACACACAGAATATGCCGATTATGTTTGTTTTGGCCCTTGCAGCTCCGTAACAGGAGCAGATATTCATGGCCCTGGTGCTCAGCGTTCTGACCCAAAATACGATGATGGAACGGATTATTCCGCTGGAATCGGCGATCAGAATGATTTAGTACAGATAAACAATTATGTCCGATGCGTATTTAGCAACGCCTCCACATCTGATTATGACAGTGCACTCACTGAAATCAACACCCTTTATTTACGCAATGCTGCATATTTCGGTGAAAAATCAGGTGTAGTACAGATAGGAACTTCCTCCGATACGGTATATTACATTCAATGGTATGCTAATGGCACCGCACTTATAGCCTGGACCGATGGTTATATGTATTATTATGACGGAACCAATACATACTATGCCAACGTAAACTGGAAAACAGCCGCCGACTGCTCACGGGCTGAAACTGCACTGAATGCTCTTTATAACCAAAACACTTCCACCTACGGCACAAGATCAGGTTCCGTATTACAGGAAAGTGGCAATTTAGGTTATTACTATGTCCAAAAGTTTAAAGACGGTACATCTATCGTTGCATGGCCGGATGGATTCCTGTATTACTTTGACGGCAGTACAATGACAGCAACCGGAGGATATTGGAAATAATGCATTCTATATGCCTGTTAATAACGAGTGTACATTCATAGAAAAGATTTTATCTGAAAACGCTACTCAGTGTTGTAGAAGTTGTATTTTATTTCATTTGCGATAGTGGTCTCAGGGCCATGTCCCGGAAACACTCTTGTCTGAGGCGGTAGTCCCATCAGACGCCTGAAGGATTTCTTTAAATCCTTTGAACTACCGCCGGGAAGGTCAGTCCTTCCCACCGAACCCTCAAACAATGTGTCACCAGTAATGACAATTCCCTCGCCATAAAGGCAAATCCCTCCCCAGGTGTGCCCCGGGGTATGAATTACTTCAAAACTGTAATTGCCAATCGTTATCTTATCCCCCTCTGCGAGAAACTGATCGGGTTTTGGCAGATTATCCATCTGATGGCCCCAAAATGCTGCCATCTCTTTTGCTGATTCATATATGGTGCGTTCATCGGCATGCATTAAAAGAAGGGGGTTAAGGGCATCCTTTATTTCAGGAATACCCCCTATGTGGTCAAAATGCGTGTGTGTACAAACGATACTCTTTAAACTCAGTGACTTTTCCGTTACAAAGTCTATAATTCTGTCGGGCTCATCGCCGGGGTCTATTACTATAGCCTCCCTTGTGTCATCATCAGAGACAACATAACAGTTAACTTGAAGCGGGCCTACAATAAAGCACTTAATCAATAATCCCATCTTTCAGCCTCCGCAGCAGCTGCCACTGGAACGACATGATCCCTAACACAATATAGCTATACCTTTTATATCCCTTTTTAGAAGAACAACTTCTGGTTCATAAGTACACCCAGGGACAGTAAGAAAGCATAAATACAAAGTGATTCAATCATAGCAAGACCGATAATCAACGTGGTGGTAATCTTACCAGAGGCGCCGGGATTCCTTGCCACACCGTCACATGCCTTACTAAGACCAAGTCCCTGACCAATTCCAGTGCCAAGCGCAGCTATGCCCAGCCCTATCAGTGCTCCGATAGCGGCAAAAGCTTTAACGTTTGAACTTGTCTGACCGTCAGTATCTCCGGCATACAAAGTTGCTGCGGGAACCGCCAGTACTATCGTCACTACAAACAGTAAAACCAAAAATCTCTTCATGTACTTATCCTCCACAATATTGTTTATTAATGTGACTCATCAACTGCACCTGCAAAGTACAGTGTAGTTAACAAAACAAAAACAAAAGCCTGCACCACACTTACTAAAATGCCAAGACCTAAAAACACTATTGGAATCACCGCAGGAGCTAACAATCCTAACACTGACAGGATTATGTGCTTTGACAGCATGTTCCCAAAAAGCCTGACTGAGAGCGTGACAGGACGTGCTAAATGCCCGATAAACTCTATTACAAACATCATAATCATTAGCGGTATCGCATATATTGACCGTACAGGACCCAAAAATTGGTTTATGTATTTGCCGCCATGCTCTCTAAGCCCAAAGTAGTGGGTTGCCAAAAACACCGGTATTGCACACGAGGCTGTCATATTAATGTCACTGGTTGGCGCTTCAAAACCGGGAATCAAACCCATCAAATTACAAGTAAGGATGTACAGGCCAAGGGTTCCTATCATAGGAAACATTGAATCAACCCAATGGTGGTTTATGTTATCCTTACAAAAATCATACAGAGCCTCAACAATTCCCTCAGCCACGTTTTGTGTTCCAACTGGCACCAGCTTTAAGGACCCTCTGACTATAAATGCCACCGTTATAAGTATAATCATTGCTAACCACGAGTACGTGACAAAGGGCGGTACCCCCTGTATATGTATAAGTGCATGTGACTCCAATTTCAACCTCCTTATTACAAAATATGACTATGTTACTCACTTATCAGATTAAATGTCAAGAACCCAATAAAATATTTTTATTTTACATATTGTCTCACTTGTAAGATTGAAATAATAATTTTAGAATAGGTCAGGGTGTTATACTTGAGAATCAGCAGTTGAAAATATGAAATATTTAATGTCCAGAGTCAATTTTCAAATTAGTATCATTAAATAATTTTAATAAGTTTTTAGCCCTTAACAAAGCTTTTTCAGAACTTTTTTTTTCAAATATTTATGAAGCGTTATAGTCGGCTTTCACACGTTCTGAGCGCAACCATTTTAATTCTTCTCCTATTATTTTTGCTATTCTCCCTGATGAGTTGCTGAATATATCTTTTATGTAAGTGTGTGAATCTCCTTTTGGAATATCAGATCCACGATAATCTTTTACTTTGTCTGCTGCTATACAATAAACACCATAATAGGAGCGACTGATAGAAGTTCTATAATAAGCGGACTTTATATCAGAACTCTCTCCGTTATTAATAAGCTGCTCTGACAGTTCAATATACTCAGACCATTTAAATATCATTAATTATACCGTCACAGTTATAAAGTTTCTAATGCTTGCGTCTTTATCCAACCAAAAATCATCATAAAATTGCTCTAACAAGTTAAGATCTTCTTCAATAGATAAACTCGTATCAATATTTATAATTAACATTTCATAATCATCTTCTGGGTCGCAAAAATGTTCTATTTTTAATTCTCTAATATTATGTTTAAAAATTCTATTGATCTCACCATGAACTTCCTTAAGCACTTCAAGTAAATTCATTTTCTCATATATAAAATTTTGAACCTGATATCTGTTTGTAATAGTATAAAGGTCTTTTAACTTATCAAATATTAGTGTTTCTACTAAGGGTTCAGTGGAATTAAATAAATATCTGTAATAAACAATCTTATTTGTGTCCTTAGGTATATCCAAGTCAAACATTAATCTGCTTGTATTCGGTTTAACTTCTAAAGTCTGCATGTTTAATCATCCTTGTTTTTTTAATTTGTTAATAATAGAAAACAATGTAAAACAAGACAGCTAATTCCGGAAGTTAAAAGCTCATGCCTTATAATGCCATGAGCTATGCTGTTCCTTAAATTTAATCCGGTTGGATCGCAGAAAACAAAATAAAAATGTCTGCTTAGGGATTCACCCAAAGCCTTCTTTATATCCTCCCGCATTAAAAAAGCACCAAATGTTTGTTACTTGATGCTTATCCCTTCATCTTTTGTATACTCAGGAATGACTGCATTATATCCGGCGGTATGAAATGCCCTGCGTAGTGTACCTTCAAACTGTGGCACAAGGATATGAAGAGCACTAATGTAATCTTTTTCAAAGTGCTTCTTTACACCATGCTCCACAATTGATTTGTTTACCTGATGTATAAACTTCCATGAACCAAGGTATTTGTTAAATTCAGTGTCATTGAGATTTTTCTCTTTCTCTAAATATAGGAAAGCTAATTCCAAAAAAAGATGAGCCATAATCTGAACATGATTAGACAAAAAAATATTTTTTTGCAAGTCAATGCCTGTTCTTTTTAATCCCTCACCAGCAATTTGAGTTCCCATTCCATCAATGATTACATTCTGCGCTATTAAACTGGATAAAGGAGGATTACTTGTGAACATTTTCTCTAAACTATCATAATCTGGCACTATACCAGGAAAACCTATCAAGATGCCTATCGCTTTTTCGAGTGATTCGGCTTGCCGAAATGGAGTAAGAAACTCTTCAGTCTCTTTTTCACCTAATTTTAATTCAAATTCGTGCTTCGAGAATTGACCTGCTTGTTCCGCCTGTTGAAAGTATCTTGTCTTCTTATTGGATAACCTTTTCATGGTTTCATGATCGTCGCCAGCTTCCGCTAATATAATTGCCATGTCCAGTATTGTTGAAGCTGATATAAAATCGCCATTTTCTGCACGCTGATGCGCTGCCATGGAAATTTGTTCAACACTCTTATTTTTTGCTCGTTTCTCTGGCTCCTCTTCTCCTAACGATTTGCCGATTTTGGCCGACAAATTGTTTGCGGAGTAAATTAGATGGAATAAGCCGTCATCTTTAGCAAATCCATCGGCACACTCTTCAGCCCAACTTTTTATACGTTCCTTATCTGATACAAGGCTGGAATATTCTTTGTTGTCAACAGCGCGGACATACGATTGAACAACAGGCAATAACCATCTCCAGTCCTTTACCGAATGAAAACTCTTTCCGAGTTCATTAAGAATTACCAGAGCCTCATCAATCCTGTCTTTTTGATTGAACTTCAAACTTAATTCAAGGGCTCTATCCAAAGAATCCATAATGGCAAGCTGCCAAAACTCTGGCCGGTCAGCCTCGGGTTTTGCTTTAAGTTCTTCTACTTGAATAAGATAGCGGTCAATTGTTCTTTGTGCAAGAGTAATGACATCAATGTCTTTATAATTTTTTAATTTGTCCTTTGATTCAATCAAAATATCATCCAAAAATGGTGCAAGAATATAATGATTAAGTAGTGTGGAAACGTCATTTATAAATATAAGTTCATTTTCTTGTAACTCAATATCCACACCTATGTTTGTATAGAAACGAGATTTATCTTTTTTTGATGGGTTGTGCTGTTGTCTGACTTCAAAGGAAAAGACTTTTTTAAATGATTCTATTGCTTTTTTATCTTCATGTGACAATTCATTTTTATGTTCATCAGCAAATAATAGCAATTGATTTTGTGCTGTATATATTTTACAGGGCTGTATATCTGCTTTGTCTAAATCTGCTGAAAGTTCTTTTACCAAATTATCCATTTTCTTTCGCTTCCTGATAATTCAAGGGATTTTGGAGGATATAATCCTCATTTATCATCACATTGAATACATAATTTTTGCATAACCTCCCATTTGAGAAGAAACAATAATGTCCACGCACTTACATTATATCATATAAATTCATAACCTTATCAAGCTACACCATAACAAGGCGTCTCATTCTTATATTAATAATGATACCCACGATGATAAAGTTAGATATGAGCGACGTGCCTCCATAGCTCATAAATGGAATAGGCACGCCAACCACCGGCATCATTCCGAGGGTCATTCCGATATTTATCAAAAAATAGAGAAACAGCATAAAGGTTAGCCCTGAGGCCATGTACTTGCCAAATTCGTCTTTTGCCTTTAACGCTGTATCAAATCCGCGTATAAAAAAAATCAGATACAGACTGAAAAGCAAAATTGATCCGGCAAATCCCCATTCTTCAGCAAAAACGGAAAAAACGAAATCTGTGTGCTTTTCAGGTAAAAACTTAAGAGGCCCCTGTGTGCCCTTAAGATACCCCCTGCCAAATGTCATGCCGGAGCCGATGGTTATCTTTGACTGCTCAATCTGATATCCTATTCCTTTAGGGTCAATCTCAGGATTGACAAATGCTAAGATACGGTTTTTCTGGTAATCTTTCAGATGCTTCCAAATGGTTTTGCCTCCGAGGGGGACCACCACAAGAGCAATTGCTATTAGTATAATCAGTAGTTTTTTTTCTATCTTTTTAGAAATTGCTAAAAAAAGATATGTTGTAAAAAGAACGATTCCCGTGCCAAGGTGCGGCTGCTTAATTATCAAAATAAACGGTATGATTCCAAATATTAATAGAGACAGGAGAAATGACCTACGGTCAAGCGGACTTTTTACCGAGCTAAGGTATTTAGAAACTCCTGCTACCAGTATTAACCTGAATATTTCAGATGGCTGAAAGGAGAAAATCTTTAAATCCAGCCACCTCTGTGCGCCAAGACCGCTTTTTCCCATTACTAAAACAAGTATTAGTAAAAAAATTCCAATCCCGTATATGAAATAACCGGCATCTCTGAGCCAGACATAATCTTTAATCAAAACAATAAATAAGACAATAAACCCTATTAACACCCAAACCGATTGTTTCAGGTAGTAATTGGGCTGCAGTGCCGAGGACATTATCGGCCTTGTGGTGCTATAGATGGTTAGAACACTTATTACTGATATAGCTAATAAGAGGATAAGCATTAGAGCATCCACTTGTTTGAGGTACTTTCTGTTAATCTGGAAAGCAGTCATTCTTCTGATTGCACAGGTTTTTTATAGTAAGGGCTCTTTACAAAAGCCTCGATTACGTTTTTAACGATAGGAGCGGCAGCGCTGCCACCGT
The DNA here is from genome assembly GCA_015233895.1 of Nitrospirota bacterium. Lineage (NCBI taxonomy): Bacteria > Pseudomonadati > Nitrospirota > Nitrospirota bacterium. The sequence continues at coordinate 89,830 of JADFXG010000009.1, forward strand.
GTCCGCCATGCTCTACCACTGCGGCTACTGCTATCTGAGGGTCCTCACTCGGTGCATAGGCAATAAACCACCCATGGTCTCTGAGTTGTTGTTTGAGGGTTTCTGTTTTCACTCTGCCTTTAACAACCTGGGCGGTGCCGGTTTTGCCCGATATGTGGACAAGGGCGCTCCTTGATGACCCTCCTGTACCGCCCCCTTCATTGACAACCCCGTACATGGCACTTTTAACCTCGGCAAAAACCTCTGGCTTAATTTTCAGACGCTTAGATTCATCCGGAGGTGCAGTGCCCTTAAGCAGACTAAGATGGATAGGAAGTCCCTCGTTTGCCACCATTGCAGAAAGAAGCGCTGCCTGAGCAGGTGTTATGTTAACGTAACCCTGCCCGATTGAAGCAACAAACGTCTCTCCAAGGAACCACGGCTGTTTCATTTTCTTTTGTTTCCACGCTATTGATGGAATAAGCCCCTCTCTCTCCTCTCCGCCTACAATGTCAAGACCGGTCTTTTTACCCAGTCCAAACATCCTGGCATACTTGTGTATCTTATCTATGCCAAGCCTTCTGCCAACATCGTAGAAATATATATCACAGGACTGAACCAGTCCCCTATGGAAAGTAACAGTGCCGTGAGCTTTCCAGCAGCCAAATGACCATTTGCCATAGTGCATCTCACCGGTGCAGCCTACAGGCGTTGTTGTAGTTATAGCTCCGTCATCAAGACCGGCTACCGACATGAGTACCTTAAAGACGGACCCCGGCGGGTATGAGCTTTGAAGCGCCCTGTTTAGGAGTGGATACTGTTTGTCCTTATGAAGAGCTGACCACTTCTCGGAATCTATCCCCATAACAAAATCGTTAGGGTCAAAAGACGGCATGCTTGCCATAGCGAGTACCTCGCCGGTTTTTGGATCCAGAGCTACCAGAGAGCCGGTTTTATCCTTAAATGACTGTTCTGCTATTTGCTGCAGGTTGATGTCCAGACTGAGAGTTATATCACCTCCGGTGATGGGCTTTATAACCTCAAGTTCTTTCAGTTGTCTGCCCAGAGCATCCACCTCGATTATCTTTCTCCCTGCGGTGCCTCGCAAAGTGGAGTCGTAGAGCTGTTCAACCCCCCACTGGCCTATAAATGTTTCAGGGGAGACATCATCAAGTTGAAGTTTTTCTATCTGTTGTTTATTGGGTTTCCCCAAATAGCCTATTACGTGAGAGCCAACGGTGTTATAAACATAGTTTCTTGTCACGCTTGTCTCTACAATAAGGCCAGGGAAGTCTGATTTTCTTGCCTCTATCTCAGCAACCTCCTTAAAAGACAAGCCCTCTTTAAGTACAATGGTTTTAAAAATATTGTTTTTTTCTTTTTTTATCTTAGCTGCGAGTTTAGACTCATCGGTTTTGGTTAAAGCGGCAAGGCCGTGTGTGTCCACAGGCGAGCGTCCAGGTATGAGGGATGCGTAAAAGTAGGGTTTATTTTTTACAAGTGGTGTTCCACTTCTGTCGTATATGATACCCCGTGAGGCCGGTAGTGAGACAGCCCTGACCCTGTTTGAATCTGCAGCATCCCGATAATCGCTGCCATTTAAAATCTGTATGACGTAAAGACGCACGGAAAGAATAAAAAACACTGTGATTATAATATAAACTGTAAAAGAGGCGACTCCCTCAAAGTACTCCTTATTCATCTTGTTCTCTCATGACAAAGTATCCTAAAACACCATTTATCAGGGATTGAAACATTATACTGTCAATGGCAGTTGAGATATCCACAGGTCTGGTATCAAACACAGAGAGTGAAAAGTAAACGATAAAACCGTCAACAATTGTGAATGCAAAACACAGGAGAGAATTCAGAAGAGGAGTGAAATTAAAAATACCGCTTCTGAAAAATGAAGTTATGAAAATCACAGTGCATTTTGAAAGCATGTTGGGGCCAATTATTCTCAGAGAGAGGCTGTCTTCAATAAAGCCAACACTTGCAGAGCACAAAACCGCTTTTAACTCCGGCCACTTAAGTCCCATATAATAAACTAATAGCATAGTTAAGTTAAGTTTTAAGTTTAAAAAACCTGCCCTGTCAAGAGCCATTGCAAGGCTTATAATAGAAATCCAGAAAAGTGATGTCATCACCTTTTTCATTTACGTACCTTCTCTTGAGACGATAATAACCTCTTCAACTTTTGTCGGTTGCGCAAAAAGCTCTACCTTAATTTCATGGAACATACCTGATGTAACTCGCTCTACGCTTAACACTCTGCCAACCGGAATGCCTGCTGGAAACAGGTTGTCTGTGCCTGATGTAACCAATGACTCACCAGCTTTAACATCTTCACTGACAGGGATGTACTTAAGAAGGCAGAGTTCTGAACCAGTTCCTGAAAGCACAGCCTCTGTGCGGTTGTCTTCAAGCCGGACAGCAACCGAGGAATAGACGTCAGTCAGGAGCTGGACTGTTGAGTAGTTGGACTCTGTAGATATTATCTTACCGATTAGTCCTTTGTCTGTACGAATAGCCATGTCTTTTTTTATTCCAGCCTTAGTGCCGCTATCCAGTATTATTTGGTGGTACCATTTGTTAGGTTGCCTGGCTATGACTCTGGCTGCTGATACATAGTTTATTGTTTCACCTTTTAGTAACAACAGAGCGCTGAGCCGTTTGTTTTGATTAATGGCTTCATCATATTGCTGTTCTTTGAGTAGCAGTCTGTTAAGTTCACTCTTTAACCGGACGTTTTCTCCCTCAATTGTAAACAGCAGGACAAACGGTTTCCTAATAATACTTATAGCGGTATCTATGACGTCATTTACTAAAAAAAGCGGATACCTTAAGCACAGGATTGGCTGAAACGGTCCCCTGAAACTTTGATAAGTCATAAGTGAAATCAAAAAAAATACGTAAATTAAAAACAGAGTGTGATGCTTTTTGAGCATTAACTGACGGCTACTCTCCTTAATAGCGCCAAGTCCTCAAGCATTTTTCCAACTCCCATGACAACTGCAGTCAGCGGGTTTTCAGGCACGATGACAGGCAGTCTGGTCTCTTGTCTGATAAGTTCATCAAGTCCTCTGAGTAGAGCTCCTCCGCCAGCCAGCACAATGCCGTTGTCCACAATGTCTGAGGCAAGCTCAGGTGGCGTGTTTTCAAGAGCCTGTTTGATTGTGCTTACAATGATGTTTACCGGCTCGCTCAGTGTCTCGCGTATCTCGTTTTCCCTGATTGTCACTGTCTTGGGAATTCCTGAGATAAGGTCACGGCCGTTTACGTCTATGGTAAGTTCCTCTTTGGATATTTTAAAAGCTGAGCCTATCTCTATTTTAATTTGTTCAGCTGTCCGGTCTCCAATCATGAAGTTATATTTTTCTTTAACGTGGGTAATTATTTTTTCGTCCATCTTATCACCGCCTACTTTGACTGCCTTGCTGTAAACAATGCCATCCATGGAGATAACTGCAACATCGGTAGTGCCTCCGCCAATGTCCACAATCATATTGCCATAGGGCTCATCAATGGGAAGTCCAACGCCTACAGCGGCAGCCATAGTTTCCTCGATAAGGTAAACCTCACGGGCGCCAGATGCCTCGGCAGCCTCCTTTACCGCCCGCTGCTCAACCAGAGTTATGGCTGATGGCACGCCTATAATTACCCGCGGTGAGACAAAACTCTTTCTGTTGTGGGCTTTCTTAATAAAATACTTAAGCATTTCTCCGGCAGCATTAAAGTCGGCAATCACACCGTCTTTCATCGGCCGTATCGTGATAATGTTTGCTGGCGTCTTACCGAGCATTCTTTTAGCCTCAGCCCCCACAGCTATTACTTTCTTTGTGTCCGTTCTTATTACAACTACCGATGGTTCATCACAAACAATCCCCTTTCCTTTAGCATACACCAGTGTGTTGGCTGTCCCAAGATCTATGGCAAGATCGTTTGAAAATAGTCCTAAGAGTTTACTAAAAATCATTTTCCCTCCATTTTACCGATGACGCGCACCACCACCGTGCCGGCAAGTTCGTCACCTATTCTCTTTCTTTGAGCATTGCCTGTCATTATAATAAATTCCACAGCAAGTATTCCAATAAACAAAATCCAACCTATCAGAGGTATCCGCCAAAGTAAAAGCGCTGCTGCAAATGTCATATTTCTAATAATTGAACTTCTGATAACCATTCCGTTATCAGACCTCTCAGACACCACCTTTAAACCCATCAGCTTTTTACCGACACTTGCTCCTTCAAATAATCCGTCAGCAGTCAATAAGTACATTAACGCCGCATAAAACCCTGCCCTCGGAACCAACTCCATCAACATCATAACAATCAAGAAGTCAAAAACTCTGGCCACCACCCTTGACAGAATATCGGGCATGCCCGCTCCTTCACTCATAAGACATAATAACAGATACGCTTTTTAATTATCAATAAAAGGGTTTTTGGTGAAAACAATTAAGCTTAAGAATAAGCTTAAGAAGCTGCTGCGGTAAAAATGGCAGCTTTAAGGAGTTTTTATTCCTTCTATTACCGTTCGAAAGGGAATTTCATCTTAACCGGCAACGGGCAGTCTGATAATAAAACTTGCTCCGCTGGCTGGCTGCTGCTTAACGGATATTCGGCCTCCAAGTTTCTCAGTTATTCCCTTTGTGACGGCAAGTCCAAGGCCGGTACCTTTTCCCTCAGGTTTAGTGGTAAAGAATGGTTCAAAAATTTTATCCATGTTTTCAGGAAGAATGCCAGGGCCTGAGTCTGTCACCTCTATTTCGACAAACTGCCGTGAATCCTCCTCGATGCGATGTGTTTTTATGAAAATAGTTCCGGCGCTGTTCATAGCATCATTAGCGTTAATCAGAAGATTAATAAACACCTGCTCAAGCTGTGATTGATCTCCGGGCAGGCGTGGAATGTCTTGTGTCAGTTCTTTCTCAATTGTGACGTTATAGAATTTGGATTGGCTTGTAAGAATATTCAGAGCATTTTCAAGGGCCTTAGTGACATCCATATCGAGTTTTTCGCTTGGTATGGTGCGGGAATAGCCAAGGAGTACGGCTATCATATTAGAACACTTCTCGGCCTGTTCGATTATTACAGAGAGGTCCTCTTTGTCGAGCTTATTGCTCTCCGGTACGCGCTTAAGCATTAACTGGGCAAAGACAATAATTCCAGTGAGCGGACTGTTGAGTTCGTGGGCAACACTTGCTGCCATGCGGCCTAAAGAGGCCAGCTTTTCGGTGTGAACGTATTGTTCCTGAAACTTTCTCATCTCTTTTGCCTTTTGCTCCATAATGCCGGAAAGCGCCCGGGTTTTCTCTTCAAAATCGTCTCTGTTGTCCTCAAGGGAGCGGGTCATTTCGTTAAAAGAACCGCTTAACGCTCCGATTTCATCCCCGCTTTGAAAGTCGAGGGTGTGGCCAAAATATCCGCTCTTAACCATCTTTATCCCCTCGCGGACAAGTGCTACCGGTTTCACTACAAACTTAGAGACCAGCAGGTGCAGGATTGTGGTTGCAAGGGCTATGAAAAAAATACCCATTATGGCTATGTCTGTGGTGTTTTCCCTGGCTTTTTCCGCAGCCGGGTTGAGGTCTATTCTAACGTCCACGAAACCGTTTATCGTGGATTTATTATTGTGAACATGGCACTGTGCAGTCATGCAGGTCTGATCATTTTTTATCGGCAGAATTGCCCTCAGTGTTTTTTTGTTACTCTCATGTTCTAAAAAGCGGTTTTGGGTTATATCCTTCAGCTTAACGCTCCCGGCAGAACCAATAGTGTGGCATTCATTGCATAAGGGTGAATTAGTGGCTGCCGTGTTGTTAAGTTCGTTCTTATCTGAGGAAAACTTTATATTACCGTTATGGTCTAACACGCGTATTGCAGGTACGCCACGTGAGGCACCGACCATGCTTGTCACTTTTGTAACGGTCTCATTGTGTTTACCATCAGTATCAATTGCTATTGCCGCCCTTACTGCCTCAATATAGAAAAAACCGTCATCTACTGCTTTAGTATAAAGTTCATTGTTGACTTTATTTGTAAACTTATACCAAAACATTGCGCCGCCAATTATCATGAGCACTGCTATTGACAGTGTTATCTTACGGCTTAATGTCTTGCCTGCTACTCTTAGCATCCTTTACGTTCTAAGCTCCAACACACACATATTTTACACAAATTGAGTAAATTTTATAAAATATTTTTATAAAAAATTTTTCTATTGACAAATTTTTGTGTGTGTATTAATCTAATGGAAGTGGGCGGGATTGACCAAAGTGTTAAAGGAGTGGTTAAACTAACCCTTAGTGTGCACTTGGGAATAGCAGGATGGTTGCAATGATTGGCTTAAAAGTTTTGGGTGGTGCAGGTCTAAAGGAGGTGGACAGAAAATAACGTTTAATGAATTCAAAAATTTGCAATTATTATAAATTTTTACATATAATTCAAAGTGAGATACTCAGGAGTTCCTGCATTATATAACAAATTAGTTATTAATTGCCCGGAAAGGTGAAGACAAATCCTAAGAATAGTCCCTGAAAATACAAAAAGAGCCGATGGCGGATACTGAGAATGCGGCTGTAAATTAAAAGGAGTGTAGTTATGGGTAATATTGCGATTGCCGAATTGCAGGAAAAAGATGTAGCAGAGTTGACAGTATTAGCAGAGGGGCTGAACGTTGAGGGAGCCTCAAGCATGAGAAAGCAGGACCTGATTTTTTCAATCCTACAGGCTCAGGCAGAAAAAACCGGTAATTTGTTTGCCGAGGGGGTTTTGGAAATCCTTGCCGATGGCTTTGGTTTTCTGAGGTCTCCGGATTACAGTTATTTACCAGGCCCTGACGATATATACGTCTCGCCGTCTCAAATCAGAAGGTTTAATCTGCGCACTGGTGAGCTAATCTCAGGACAGGTGCGTCCGCCTAAGGAAAATGAGCGTTATTTTGCACTCCTTAAAGTAGAAGCAATTAACCACCAGACACCGGAGGAAAACATAAACAGGCCGCTCTTTGATAACCTTCTTCCCTACTACCCTACGGAGCGCTTAATGCTTGATTATGATTCAAATGATTATGCCACAAGGGTCATGGAGCTGATAACGCCAACGGGTAAAGGACAAAGGGGACTTATTGTGGCTGCGCCGCGCACCGGTAAGACAATGCTGCTTCAGTCAATAGCAAAGGCAATAAAGTTTAACCATAAGGAGGTTCATCTCATTATTTTGCTCATTGATGAGCGTCCTGAAGAGGTTACCGACTGGAAGCGGGTAGTGAGTCAGGCAGAGATTATAAGCTCGACGTTTGATGAGCCTCCGCACAGGCACTGTCAGGTGGCAGAGATGGTGATAAACCGCGCAAAACGGCAGGTGGAATGTAAAAAGGACGTGGTTATCCTTCTTGATAGTATAACTAGACTGGCACGTGCTTACAATGCCGTAGTGCCTGCAAGTGGCAAGGTGCTCTCAGGCGGCCTTGACGCAAATGCCCTGCAAAAACCTAAGCGGTTTTTTGGTACTGCAAGAAACATAGAGCACGGAGGGAGTCTTACCATCATAGCAACTGCACTGGTAGATACCGGAAGCAGGATGGATGACGTTATATTTGAAGAGTTTAAGGGCACCGGCAACATGGAACTTCACCTTGACAGAAAACTGGTTGACAAGCGGATATTCCCAAGTATAGATATAAACACCTCAGGTACCAGAAAAGAGGAATTGCTTGTAAGCAAAGAAGTGTTAGGTAAGATGTGGGTGCTGCGTAAGGTTCTTACTCCGCTAAGCAGTGTTGAGAGCATGGAGTTTTTACTGAGTAAGCTTAGAAATACAAAGACAAATAAAGAATTCCTTGAAATGATGAATAAGTAGTTTGTGTGTATAAGCCTCAGATGTTGATGTATGGTAAGAAACACTGATGCCACGCTAAAAGTATGCGAGATTTTTACAAGCATTCAGGGAGAGTCCTCTTATGCAGGTATGCCATGTGTCTTTGTCCGGCTTACCGGATGCAACCTACGCTGTAGTTACTGTGACACGGTTTATGCCTATAGTGGCGGATATGAAGTAACAATAGCAGAAATAATCGCTGAGGTTAAAAAATCCGGCATAAAACTTGTTGAGATAACAGGCGGTGAGCCGCTATTACAGCAAAACTCGGCATATCTAATAGATGCGCTCATAGCAGATGGCAACAACGTACTCATAGAGACAAACGGTTCGATAAGCCTTAAAGTTTTAGGAGATAGAGCTGGCAAACCGGTTACAGTAATCATGGACGTTAAAACTCCGGCAAGCGGAATGTCGTGCCACAATGATTTTTCAAACTTCGACTTACTTCTAGCCCACGATGAGATTAAATTTGTACTCTCTGATGAAAACGATTACATATGGGCAGCCGAGATAATTAAGACTTACCGATTGCACCAAAAATGCCGGATTCTTTTTAGCGCTGTAACATCTGGCTTAAGTTATGAAACACTTGCCTCATGGATAATCCGAGATGCTTTGCCTGTCAGGTTAAACGTGCAGTTACATAAATACATTTTTACCGGAGATATGAGAGGCAGATAAGCGGCTTGCCAAACAGCACTGCGTTATCGTATTTTAAAAAATGGCAAAAATCGAAGGTTTTAGTATAAGTAACTTTAAAGCGTTAAAGGATGTAGCTTTTGGGAACACATTTGACACGCTGGAAAAGGCTCCCTTAACGCCGTTAACTGTTGTAATCGGTAAAAATGGAGTGGGTAAGAGCACACTCTTTGATGCCTTCGGTTTTATATCTGATTGCCTCAAAGACGGAGTAGAGAAAGCGTGCGATTCAAGAGGTGGATTTGAAAAAATTCTCTCAAAAGGGCAAGACGCTGTTATGTCATTTGCTATTACTTATAACGATGAAGTAACCACTCATTCAATAGTATATCAGTTGGGGATAGATTTGGATGATAAAGGACGTCCTTACGTTTTAAGTGAAATCCTGAGTCAAAAAACAGAAAAGGGTCGTTACAAATTAATTTTACTAAGGTATGGGGGAATAGGGTACGTTTCCAAAAGCGAAACTGACATAGATCAACTTGATTATGAGATAACAATGAAAGAAGCCGAAGAAATAATTATAAACTTACGGCAAGGTAAAAAAATAGAAATTCCTAACATGAAAAATGTAGAACTTGAAGACATTAGAAAACTTGGCATTGCAACTTTTGGGGCGGTTAAGCAACATCCGAGAATTTCACGATTCAGGCAATTTTTAGAAGATTGGTATTTAAGTTACTTTACGCCGGATGCAACGAAAGAACCAACTTTTGCTGGAGCACAAAACCATTTAAATAAACGTGGTAACAACCTTGCAAATGTAGTAGAGTTTATGGAGAAGAAACACAAAGACCGGTTTAAAGAAATTCTTGAAAATATCGCAAAGAAAATCCCAGGGATTGATAAGATTGATACTGAGAGGATTCCGAATGGTCAATTACTTCTTCGCTTTACTGATAAAGGTTTTACAGATCCATTCTATGTGCAGCAGATGTCTGATGGAACGCTAAAGGTGTTTACCTATCTGCTATTACTAAATGACCCGACACCTCCGCCGTTTATTTGCATTGAGGAGCCGGAAAATGGCCTATATCATAAGTTGCTTGAAACACTGGTCAGAGAATTCAGGGAACACGCAACCGGTGAGAAAAACAGCTCTCAGATATTTATTACAACGCATCAGCCATATTTGGTGGATGCACTGGAGCCTGAGGAGGTCTGGATTTTAGAAAAAGGTGAGGACGGATTTGCAACCGTGCGGAGAGCAAGCGATGACCCGCTCGTTAAGAATCTGGTTGCCGAGGGACTGCCTCTTGGCGGGCTTTGGTATAGCGATTATTTAGACCCGCGGTAATTCTATGCACTTATACATACTTGTTGAAGACCTGTCAGGGAAAGAAATGCTCGATATTCTTATACCAAAAATAATTAGCACTCAAGAAAATACGTTTAGCATTATTTCATACGAAGGTATCGGACATATTCCTAGAAACTTAAACAGCACGCCAGACCTTAGAAATAGATTACTTCTGCATCATCTTCCTGCACAACTTAGAGCTATTGGCAAAACGTATAAAGACAATCCGAAAGAATATCCTGTTATAATGGTATGTGACCTTGATGATAAAAGGAGTTTAAACGATTTTCTTAAAGAACTGTTAGAAGTTTTAGACAACTGTAATCCCAAACCGGAAACAAGGTATTGTATTGCAATTGAAGAGGGAGAGGCATGGTTGCTTGGCGATTTAAATGCAGTCAAACTTGCCTATCCCAATGCAAAGGACAAAGTTCTTAAATCATACAAAAACGATAGTATTTGCGGCACATGGGAAAAGTTAGCTGATGCTGTGTATCCCGGAGGTCACGTAACACTTGAGCAGTTGGGTCGGCAAACAGTTGGTGCAAAAAAGTCAAAATGGGCGGAAAACATCTCTCCGCATATTGATGTTGAAAATAACAAATCCAAAAGTTTTTGTTTTTTTCGTAAAAAAATTATGGAACTAACAAAACAGTAATTTTTTAAAATGCCTTTGTAGCTAATTCAGCTAACAAAAGACTGGATTCCTGCCTTCGCAGGAATGACAAAAAAAAGAGGTCGCTCCTCTGTCATTCCCGCCTACGAGCGGGAATCCAGTCATTTTTCCACTTTAAAAAACATAAAAACCTACATACCTATAATCATGAAAATCCTCTGACGGAGTTAACTTAATAAGCATTTAAATTTTTTAATCTGCTCATCTGTTGTGCGGGCGGAGCTCGCATTGAAACTTTTTAAGTGGCGGAACGCCAATTAAAAAATTTTCTACCCACAAGAACAATGAAACAGCATTAAACCAAACTACCCAATCATTGACAAAAAACCGGGGGTTGAGGGGAATCATTCCCCTCACAGGTAGGTTTAAGGGAGGGCAGCGCCATCCCTTATTAATTATCTTATCAAAAATTTTTATTTACAAAAAATTTGCAATCATGTTAATATTCTGCCATGAAAAAAACTGATAATAAACTGAAAAAACTCTCAACGAATAAATCTAAGGCGCTTTTTGCAAAAGCGCAAACTCTGATTCCAGGCGGTGTTAACAGTCCTGTCAGGGCGTTTAAGGCTGTTGGAGGAGATCCGCTTTTCATATCGCATGCTAAAGGTTCAAAATTAACCGATGTTGACGGTAACTCGTACATTGATTATGTGCTATCGTGGGGGCCGTTGATTTTAGGCCATGCGCCAAAGAAAGTCATAGAGGCTGTCACTGAGGCTGCCGCTAAGGGCACAAGTTACGGTGCTCCTAATCCCTATGAAGTAACACTTGCTGAACTTATTGTCAAAGCCTATCCGTCTATGGATAAGGTACGCTTTGTAAATTCCGGCACTGAGGCCACAATGAGCGCTATCAGAGTTGCACGTGGGTTTACAAAACGGGATAAAATCATAAAATTTGAAGGCTGCTACCACGGACATGCTGACGGGCTGCTTGCTAAGGCTGGCTCAGGCGCCGCTACATTTGGCGTTCCAACAAGCCCAGGTGTTCCGGAATCCTACGCATCAGCTACCATCACAGTTCCATTTAACGACCCAAAAGCTCTGAAAGATATTATAGAAAAAGAAGGCGAAAACATTGCCTGTCTCATTCTTGAGCCGGTTGTCGGAAACATTGGATGTGTTATCCCAAAAGACGGATTTCTTGAGGAAATCAGAGAGCTGACCCAAAAACATGGTATAGTTTTGATTTTCGATGAGGTTATGACAGGCTTTAGGGCAGCTTACGGCGGAGCTCAGGAACTGTTTAATATAAAGCCCGATATGACCTGTCTTGGTAAAGTCATAGGGGGAGGGCTGCCAGTTGGAGCTTATGGTGGAAAGCGTGAAATAATGTCTCTTATCTCTCCTGAGGGTCCTGTGTATCAGGCCGGAACACTTTCAGGAAATCCTATTGCAATGGCCGCAGGGATTGCTACTTTAAATATTATAAGAAAATCCGGCTTTTATGAAAAACTCAACGAAATCTCAAAAGCCCTTGAATATGGCCTAAATGATGCCGCAAAAAAAGCCAATACAAAGGTTAAAATCTACCGTGTTGGCTCTATGATGTGCCAGTATTTTACAGATAAGAATGTTACCGATTACATAACCGCAGCATCCAGCGATACTGAGAAATTTGCCAGATATTTTAGAGGAATGCTCTCATGCGGGATAAACTTTCCGCCGTCTAAGTTTGAAGCGTTTTTTCTTTCATCAGCACACTCAAAAAGTGACATTGAACGCACTGTCAGCTATAGCTTTGATATCCTTAAATCTATAAGATAAGACGGGGATGTTTGCATGCCTTTTATGATGTATGAAGCTCCTCTTTTGCAAACTCCACGGATATGACTTTTGACACACCTGGTGTCTCGGCTGTAATACCATAGATATATTGGGCAACCTCCATAGTTGTTCTGTTATGGGTTATTACAATAAACTGGGTTTTTTCAGACATCTTTACAATCATATCGGCAAAGCGCCTTGTGTTGCCCTCATCCAGTGCTGCATCAGCCTCATCTAAAATACAAAGCGGTGTGGGTTTAATGACAAACCCGGCAAAGACCAGTGATATGGCGGAAAGGGATTTTTCTCCGCCGGAAAGAAGGTTTATGTTTTGCAGTTTCTTGTGAGGCGGCTGAACCACTATATCAATGCCGGATTCCAATATGTTGAGAGGATCTGTAAGAATCAACTCTGCATATCCACCGCCAAAAAAACTCCTGAAGGTTTCGTTAAACTTTGTGTTTAATTCCATAAACGCCTCGGACAGCCGTTGTTTAGTGGTATGATTAATTTTCGATATCACCTCTTTAAGCTCAGATATAGATGTAACGATGTCGGCTTGCTGTGTAGTCAAAAAATCGTACCGCGTCTTCAACTCCTCATATTCCTCAATGCTTGAAAGATTAACCGGGCCCATCTCCCGGATTTTTTGCTTAAGCAGAGGAAGCTTCTCTTCATCCCCCTCTGAAAGCTCACCAGGGTTAAGCTCGTCAAGCCCTTTACCGTAAGCTGTATAGACAGTATGCTCAATGTTTTCCATCTTGAGGCGATCCTCAGTGCCCTTTAGATTAAGCTCGTTGAGCCTCTCTTTTCCCCTGTCGCTGTCACTTCTAAGAGACAGGGCTTGCTTTTCAAAATCCCTTAACTCTGTTGAAGTGCCGGATATTAGTTCCCTTTGCTGTTTGATTTTATCCCTTAGTTCTTTGTCTTTTTCCGAGAGCTTTGTCAATGTTTCCTCATCAGAGACAACTTCAAGAGCCGCTTTGTCAGTTTTTTTGCTTAAAGCCTCCATCTCATTGCTGACAGATTGTATCTTACTCTCCATAGTTTCAATCTTACGGTTTAACGCAGCCTCTTCATTTTTAGCCGCCCGCAGCCGTTCACGTTGCTTTGTTACGGTCATTTTTTTATCCATAAGGGATGCCCTCAGTCTCTCAAGCTGAGTGCGTTTACCTGTCGCTGATTCTCTGAGTGAGCCGATATAAGTCTCCGTATCATCTTTGGATTTAGATACAACGGCAAGCCGCGACTCCATTTCAGCTGCTTTTAGCCGGAGTTCGGCGATTTCCTTATCGGTCTCTCCGGATTCTATCTGCATGAGGGTTAACCTCTGTTTAAGTCTCTCCTTTTCGTCCTCACACTTTCTTATGCTGCTTTTATTTGCGGCAATATCTTTGTCAAAGGCGAGCAATGTTTGTTCTGTTTTTGAAATATCTGACTTGAGCATATCTCTCTTACTAAGGTTTTCCTTATGGCGTGCCTCAAGAGCCGTCAGAGTTTCTTTTAAAACACTGACCTCGCCCCTCAGTTCCCTGATATTTCTTAGATGTCTTAACACTGTACCCCTTTTACCGCAAAGCACGGCCCCTGAGCGCTCTAACACATCGCCCTCAAGTGTGACATAGTTTATGCCGGAGCCGCCGCTGTTAAATAGTTGAAAAGCCGTATTAAGACTATCCACGATTACAAAATCCATCAGGAGCGCCCTTATCAGAGGCAGATACTTCTCCTTTACGCTCACTACGCTTAACGGATCAATTACATGCACAGAGAATGCGGGAGGTTTCTCAGAAGATATTTCCGCAACGAGGTCAATACTACAAAGAGCCGTCTTTTCCCATCCGTGGGTATTTATAAATCTGACTGCCTCAATAAGTCTATCATTAGAGCTAATAATATAGCCTTTGATTTTTTCAGAGATTGCGCTCTCTATGGCGGTCTCATATTGGCCATCCACAGTAAGAACCTCAGAGAGCACTGTCAACGGGTTAAAGAGCTCTGTGAATTCTTTTGTGTTTTTATCCTCAGTGGTCAATTCAAGCAAAGAAGTTAGCCTTGATGATGAGGCAGCCAACTTTTCTCTCACACCGGAGATTTCCTCCCGAAGGGAGTCAACGGATTTTTCCACATCCTCAAATTCTTTCTTAAGATTTGCTTTGAGTTCCAATTTTTCACTAAATACCGACTTCTTCCGCTCAAGGTCTGTCTCCATTGACTTAAGCTGACTGTCGTGCGCTTGTATGTCATCAACTGCCCGTTTTAGAAACTCAGTTGAGGATTCCTTTTTTCTGGTTAATGAGGCTGTAAGCGTTTGTATTGTAGAGAGCTCATTTTTAGCGTTACCCATGCTTTCTGAAATTTGGAAAAGCTTTTTGTTTTTGTCTCTGATTTCATCCTCAGTTTCAGCGAGAGTTTTTTCAAAAGAAGCGATAAGTTTATTTTCCTCACTGATAGCGGCCTCAGTTGAATTAATCTCCGTCTCAAGGTTTTCATAAACTCCGGTGAGCCTCTCTAAGGAGTTAATGGCATCGTCACGCTCTGTGGAGTAATCACTCTCTTGCGCCATAAGGCGTTCGGTATGTGAAGCGGAGTTTTTGATTGATGCTTTCTTTAGCGCAATATCTTTCTCAAGCCCTGAGATTTCCTTTTCAAGTTTTTGAATAGTTTCAGTCATAGCCTCAAGTGCATTCCTTTGGTTAAAAAGAACCTGAGACTTTGACTTACGATTCTCTTCAAGAGCACCAATTGCAGCGCTAATTTCCGTAAGTTTTGCATTGACTGCCGCTGATTCCTCTGTGACTTTCAGAAAGTCACTGTGAAGGGCTTCAAAGTCGCGTTTTGCTATTTTTAACTCAATTGTGTTGTGCTCTGCCGTCAGGGATTTAAACAGTTCGGCCTTCTTAGCCTGTTTTTCGAGTGAGTTCATGGAGCGTTTAATTTCGGCTATGATATCGTTTACCCTGTCAAGGTTAATCTGAGCACGCTCAAGTTTAGCAAGCGCCTCGGTTTTTCTCACCTTGTACTTCATAACACCTGCGACCTCTTCAATAAGAAAGCGTCTCTCAGTGGGTTTGGTGTTTAGGATTTCGCTTATTCTGCCCTGTTCTAAAATTGAATAACTTTTAACCTCAAGTCCGGTATCGAGAAACATCTCACGGACATCCTTAAGGCGGTTGCGTTTTTTGTTTATCAGGTATTCGCTGTCACCGTTTCTAAACAGCCGTCTTGTAATTTCAACTGTTTGTTGAGTGTCGCTGTCACCGTTTCCATTGCCATCGTTATTTTCATCAATTTGAAAGGTAAGCGTGACATCAGCCATCCCCTTTGGCTTTGTCTCTGAGGTGCCTGCAAAAATTACCTCCTCCATTTTGTCGCCTCGGAGATTTTTTGCGCTCTGCTCCCCCAGTACCCACCTGAAGGCATCCACCACGTTGCTCTTGCCACAACCGTTTGGCCCGACTATGCAGGTTATCCCCGAGTGCATCGTAAAGGTGGTTTTATCAGAAAATGACTTAAAACCGTTTAATTCAAGACTGAGTATTTTCATTAAATTTGTGCTTATTTATCGAATCGTGTGCTTGTATTGTACAGAGTGAACATAAAGAGCGTCAAGGTTACAAGACACGGCAAAATTAAACGCTGTTGTAAAGTGTACCTGAAAGAATATGCCGATGTTACCGATGCCATAAAGTCGCTTCGTCAATATTTTATGTTTTACAATAACAAGCGGCCTCATCAGCAACTCAACCATAAAACCCCAAAGGATGTATATACCAACACATGAACTACTTACTTACACTACCTAATAGATACTTGTTTTTTTGTTTTGACAATGGGGTACACTTTAATTCCAATCGTTATACTAAGTTGTATTATCGTTATTTCTATCGTAAAATCAATATTATTGCATGCAATAAATAATTGCATATTTCTCCTGATGCCGTGTTCCTTAATTGTACGCCTTGTTTGCCAGTTCTAATGCAATAAACCGTTGCACCTAAAAAACATGAAGTTACCATAAGTGCTTGATTAATAAATGAAAAATAAAATGGCACGAAACTTGATATATAAAGTACAATATGAAACTTAATAATTTATCCTTAAAGGAGGAGAAACAAATGAGCATATTCAGACAGGTCTTCGTGTTTTTCGAGGCAGCCTCAAGGGCTCATGCGAAATGGGAATACGACATTTCGCTCAACATTATCAAAAATCGTAAAAAGATGTTCGTGATACTTTTGCTTTTGCTTCCAATCGTTGCAGTAAGTGCCCTTAACGCTGCTGATGTAATTGGCGGACATCACGCCTATGCGCCGGTGTTTTATTCAAACACCATATTTTTTGTATCCATTGCAGTAGGGCTTGCAGCGGGTTTGATAACCGGTTGTATTGGCGCTGGTGGAGGCTTTATCATTACTCCTGCTCTTATGGCAGCAGGAGTAAAGGGAATTTTGGCTGTTGGTACGGATATGTTTCACATTTTTGCCAAGGCGATAATGGGAACAACAATACACAAAAAACTCGGCAACGTGTCTGCTAAATTGGCGATAGCTTTTCTTATAGGCTCAGCGGGCGGCACGGTCATAGGCGGAAGTATCAATAAGGCTTTGTATAATAAAAACCCAATTCTAAGCGATGCCTTCATTAGCACAATCTATACTCTGCTTTTAGGTTTCCTGGGTTTTTATGCAATGGCTGATTATCTGCGTTCAAGAAAAGGCGCGTCCACAGGCGGAGCGCATGATGACGCACATGGTTCTGCACCCTCAGGGAGGTCCAGTCTGCCTACGAATATACAAGCCATAAGAATTCCTCCAATGATAACCTTTGACGAGGATTACGGCGGAAAGCAAATTTCCTGGCTGTTTATCGCTCTTGGCGGTGCTGTGGTAGGGATTCTTGCCGCAATTATGGGTGTTGGCGGAGGCTTTGTAACATTTCCAATGTTTGTATATATATTCGGTGTATCTACGGCCACTACGGTGGGAACTGACATATTACAGATTATTTTCACTGCCGGTCTGTCCTCTATTGGGCAGTACGCTATAAACGGTTACGTGTTCTATTCGCTTGCCATGGGGATGCTTGTAGGCTCTCTTAT
Organism: Nitrospirota bacterium; assembly: GCA_015233895.1. Classification (NCBI taxonomy): domain Bacteria; kingdom Pseudomonadati; phylum Nitrospirota; species Nitrospirota bacterium. The sequence continues at coordinate 107,237 of JADFXG010000009.1, forward strand.
TGGAATACAGATAGGGGCGCTTACAACGAAAGTGGTCAAGGGAATACAAATAAGAGGTTTTTATGCAATATCCATACTTGCCGGTTTTATTAACAGGGCGACCACGCTACCTAAGAAACTCGTAGAACTGGAATACATACAGCTTGGTAAACCCATAGTTACGGGCATCGAAACTGTTGGTAATATTATATTTTGGATTGTTATAGGAATTTTTGGATTTTGGATTTTTGCTAAATTCTTTGGAAATATCAGCAAACTCAAGGAGGAACAGTAAAATGACAAGTGAAAGGAAAACATCTCTTATTAAGGGAATGGTGCTTGCTCTATCGTTTGGAATCATTATGTTTGTGGTATTTTTACCGATTTTTGGCAATGGGAGAAACGCTCTTCAGTTTTCTGATGACCTTTTCAATAAACTTGCTAAGGGTTCGTCATACTTTATTCCTGGTTTAAATAAAGCCAGTGGGAAATTTCTGGGCAAAGATTTTTCGGTTGCGCTAAAGATAGAAAAGGATGCCGATGCTGCCATCTTTATCCTCAATAAAAACGGAGTTAAAACCGAATTGACCGGCAATAAGTTGAACGTCTCCGGAGACCTCGGTGCTCTTGTACAGGCAATACTGACGGATGCTGATGCAATGTTCAAAAACGATGGGGGAAAAGTATCGTCAAAGTATGGGGTTAACGAAAAAACCGTCCTTAAGACATGGTGGATTATTCTAAAGCTCATGGATGACAGGCTGAAAAAAGACGGTAAAATAGAGGAGTCAGAACTTATTTCTGAAACGATGAAAAAGGCAGTTGAGACGGCCTATAATTTTTACGGAATAGAAGGACAAAAAGTGCTTGACAAGGCAGGTATAATGTCAGGTCTTCTGATTTTCTATGTGACTTATACGCTGTGGTGGGGATTTGCCATATACTTCCTCTTTGAAGGAATAGGGCTTTCTATGACAAAGTCAAAAGTTAAACATGAAGTTTAGGGGGTGGCACTATGAAAAAAATACTAGTCCTGACAGACGGTTCAAAAAATTCAATGGAATGTTTAAGTGTAGCGGCTGATTACGTAAAAGACAGGGAATGCCTGATATACGTCATGACAGTTGTTCCCTTTTACGGCGACATAGACCTTGAGCTTTCGCCCCATATGCGTGATAAAATTGCACAGACGTCCAATACCCTTGGCGAGGAAATCCTTAACAGTGCAAAAAAAATTTTGCACGATAAAGGGGTAAAAAATGTCGAAACCGTACTTTCTGTTTCGGCCTCAATATCTAAAGATATACTTGAGTTTGCAGAAAATAATAAAATAGACATAATCTTCATTGGAGGCAGTGGGACGGGAACAGCTTCGAAGATGCTACTTGGGAGCGTTTCCTACAGAGTGGTAAACCAGAGCAACACCTCCGTGTTTGTGGTAAAAACACCTTAAGTGCAGGTATATTAGGATTATGCTAAAAAAGAAAAGCGACATTACAGTTCTTCTTGTGGACGACGAAGAGGAACTCGTTAAAATCATGTCAAAGCGGCTTGCCGTGAGAGGCTTTAAGCCCGACACAGCCTTAAGCGGCGAGGAGGCGGTAAGCAAGGTAAAAGAAAAGCATTTTGACGTAATCGTGCTGGATATAGCAATGCCAGGCATTGATGGTATCCAGGCGCTTAAAAAGATAAAGGAGGAGGACAAGGACTCTCAAATAATAATGATGACAGGTTATGCTACCGTGGAAAAAAGTGTTGAGGCTATGAAAGAGGGTGCAATAGATTTCCTTGAAAAGCCGGTAAATGCCGATATGCTCATACATAAAATTTTAAATGCCCATGAGGCAAGTGAAAAAAGGAGGCAGGAGGTACACATGTCACACACGGAAAAACTTGCTTCTATCGGCACTCTGGCCGCTGGCGTAGCACACGAGTTAAATAACCCTTTGACTATCATTTTGGGAATGACTGACCTTATGCTTGAGGAAATATCTGTAGACTCAAAACACTACGAAAACCTTAAGGCTATAGAAAGGCAGGGGACAAATGCCAAAAGGATTGTGGAAAACCTTTTGAGGTTTGCAAGATACACAGCGTACACTGAGGAGGATATAGACATCAATCAAAGCATAGAGGAGGTTCTCACGATAGTCCGAAAGACACTTATGTTTAACAATATCGAGATTAAGTGTGAAATGGATAAATCCCTGCCAATAGTCAGAGGGATACCGGGGGAGCTGCAGCAGGTCTTTCTGAATATCATAACTAATGCCATTTATGAAATGAAAAGTGGCGGTAAGCTTACCATTGCAACTCAGAGCATACAGGATGGGGAAAAGGTGGAGGTACGTATTGCTGATACCGGCCCTGGCATCAAAAGGAGACACCAGGACAGGATTTTTGATCCCTTCTTTACAACGAAAAACGTAGGTGAAGGGACGGGGCTTGGGCTTTCCGTATCATACGGTTTAGTGGCTAAGCATGGAGGCAAAATTACCTTTGACACTAAAACAAAAGACGAATCGTTGGTTACAGGAACGGAATTTATAATAACCTTACCCTCAGCACTACAAATAAACGAGGAGGACAACTATGACCGCTAAACTATTGATTGTTGACGACGAGCCTGATATGCTTAAGCTTCTTACGATGATTATAAAGGAAAAAACGTCTCACGAGGTAACCTCTACAAATAATCCTATGGAGGCCCTTGATATATTTAAAAACAATAAGTTTGATCTTTTAATAACCGATTTGAAAATGCCAGGCCTTGACGGGATTGAATTACTGAAAGCAGTACGTGCCATAGACCAGAGTATTCCTGTAATCATGATTACGGCATATGCCGCAAACGGGGCAGCGGATGAGGCGTTTGTAAATGTTGCCTTTGATTTTATAATTAAACCTTTTAGAAAGGAGCAAGTGTTGTTTGCAATCGAGCGCGCCCTGAAATGGGCAGAAATGGAGAAAGAAAACAAGATGCTAAGGGCTAAGGTGCAGCCCTAAAGCTGCTCCTCTGTCTTTTGGAAAAACTCCTCGGTTGGTAGTTGTATCGTCATAGAGCACCATATCGTGCTCTTTTATTTCCTCGGACATGTTAGGTGCGCTAATAGCGGGAGGTTCTAAGAAAACAGTGAAGCTTAAGATACATCAGAAAATATTGATTGGCCTTCTTGTGCCAATATTAATAACGGCAGCGTGTATTTTTTATCAGTTGAAGAGCTTTACGTCCGCCTACCAAATGATTCATCTTATAGAATCATCTGATGACATCAATATAATCCTTCTTGAAATACGTCGGCATGAAAAAAATATTCTACTATTTAATGAAAAAATGAGTGAGTCCATGTTTTATGAAAATCTTGAAGTACTGAAAAGAAAGATCAGGGAAATTAAAGTGGAGATAATAAATAACATTGGTGAGAGCACTTATAAAACACTCCTTATTAATCTCTCTGATTATGAGAATAAGATAAACTTTATCATTTCAAACAGGTCTCACGCAGGCTCAGATTATGATATGCAAGTAAGAGAGATACGGGTTATTGCACGCGCAATTGAGGAACCTTTTGTTAAGATTAAGCGTACAGAGCGCAAAAATATAGACGAGGAGTTTACTAAGATAAAAACATCTTTTATAACCTCATTTGTTATCCTTATAATAGCATTGTCGGGAATTGGATATCTGTTTTCAAAAAGACTGCTACAGGGGCTTAAAGCAATGCAGAGATCCTTTGAAAAGCTTGGCAAAGGGCAGTACTCAAAGATTTTTAACGTTGATGGCCCCTATGAGATTCTCTCGCTCATTGATGTTTATAACAGCACGATAAGACAGGTTGAGACGTCAAAGAAGCAACTTAACAACACTCTTAAGGAACTTGAGCTTGTAAACTCAGAGATACTTAAAAAACAAGACATTTTAGTTGAAGTTAAAAAGGCTGCAGCTATGAAACTCCTTGCCTCTGAGATTTCTCATGAAATAAACAATCCCATGTCGTCTTTAAACATGATGCTTGGACTCCTTTATGAGGAACTAAATGAAAATGACCCTAAAAAAGAAAATGTCTCCTTTATGCTGGGAGAGCTACAAAGATGTAACCTTATAATAGAAAAACTGACAGCTTTTGCAAAAAAAGAACAACTTAACCTCAGGGATGTAAGTCTTAAAGAGATTATTTATGAGGTCAGCGAAATAGTCAGTAAGCAGAACGTCGAAAAGGGCATAACTTTAACACTAAACATAGATGCTCTTCCTTTGGAGGTTACTGCCGATAACCTGTTAATTCAAAACGCTCTGATAAATCTTCTATCGAACGCTTATGAGGCGATACCTGCTGGAGGTGTGGTTGAAGTTACCGGGCAGATTTCATCGGATTATGCTATAATTTTAGTGTCTGATACAGGTGAGGGGATTTCAGAAGAGAATCTTTCCCGCATATTTGAGCCATTTTTTACGACAAAGGAACAAAGCGGTGGTATTGGCATAGGGCTGTCGTTAGTAAGGAAAATAATTCAACGTCACGGAGGTAAGATTACCGTAAACAGCACCCTCGGCAAGGGAGCAGTCTTTGCGGTACATCTGCCTTTAAAAAACAAATGATAAAAATACTTATAGTAGATGACGAAATAGGTATATGCAGATCACTTGAGGTGCTTTTAGTAAAGGAGGGACATGAGGTCGTTTCATGCAACACCGCTGCTTGTGCGCTTACGGCTGCTGCGGAAAAGGATTATAATGTTGCTTTTGTTGACTTAAAGCTGCCTGATATGGATGGACTTGATCTTATCAAGCACATCAAAGCGCTGCACGCATCCACTCAGATAATTGTAATAACCGGCTTTGCCGCAATAGAGACTGCTGTAACCGCCATTAAAAATGGCGCTTATGACTATCTGACAAAACCACTGTCTCTGGATAAAGTAAGAATAACGTTAAGGCGTGCTCTGGAGAAAATCACTATGGCTGCTGAGATAAACTATCTGAGAGCCGAGCTAAATCAATCATTTGGCTTTGAAAACATAATCGGTAACAGTAAAAAAATAACAGACGTGTTTCAGATAATAAAACAAACTGCTGGCTCTGACAGTAATGTGCTTATAACAGGAGAGTCTGGTACGGGTAAAGAGCTGGTAGCCAGAGCCGTTCATTACAAGTCTCATAGGAAAAATGAGCGCTTTGTGGCGGTCAACTGTAGTGCAATATCAAGTGAACTTACTGAGTCTGAGTTTTTTGGTTACGTAAAGGGAGCGTTTACCGGCGCTGTCAAAGATAAAACCGGATTTTTAGAACATGCCGGAGGCGGCTCCCTTTTTCTTGATGAAATAGGAGATACTCGTCCTGATTTTCAGGTTAAACTCCTCAGAGCTATTCAGCAGGGTGAGTTTAACAGGGTTGGAAGTCCTAGAGCAGAAAGAGTTAATGTCCGATTCATAGCGGCTACTAACAGAGATCTCACAAAGGCAATGAGTGAGGGAACTTTCAGGGAGGACTTGTTTTACAGGCTTAATGTTATCTCCATACATTTGCCACCTCTTAGGGAAAGACGTGAGGATATACCCCTGCTGTCACGGCATTTTCTACAAAAATACTCGCCAAAGAGAAAAGGTGCCACTATTACCGGTTTTACACAGGATGCTGTTTTGGCGCTCATGAGTTATGATTTCCCTGGAAATATCAGAGAACTGGAAAACGCTATCGAGTACGCCATATCCTTTGCCAGTGGCAGCGAGATAACAATAAATGACCTTCCCCTGAAAATTCAATCAAATAAACCAAAGCGGTCGGCTCTTACAATAGATAAACCTCTTAAAACAGCTGTTGATAATTACGAAAAACTAATAATAACATCAGCCCTGAAACAGTGCTCAGGGAATATATCTCAGACTGCCAGATTGTTAAGCATACACAGACAAAGCCTCCAACAAAAAATCAAAGATTTCTCAATTAATTTAAACAACCTGAAAGACTCATGAAAATACTCGTTCCACTTGACGGTAGCACTACTGACCATTTGGCGCTAACAACAGCCGTGCATCTTTCCAAAAAACTCCGTTACTACGTAATGGCAATGTTTGTTAACATCGCCGGTGAGTACTCACCGGAGTTGACCCGCTATGGCAGCATAAAGGCTATGGTTGACACTGAACTGCAAAAGAAGGGACAGACGGTATTAGACAGTGCATTTTCAACAGGAAAGACCCTGGGGTGCCAAATAGAGGGTATAATTTCCTACGGGGTGGCTGACACTGAAATTGTTGACTATGTTAATGAACACGGAGTGGTTAAGTTAGTTGTAATGGGAGGACCATCGTCTGAGATTGGCGTTGAGATATGTAAGAACATTATAATAGGCTTAAGAGTGCCGGTTTTCATAGTAAATAAAGAAACAGAAATAAAAAACATCCTTGTTGCCGTAAATAACTCTGAATCTTCACGGAGAGCTGCCGCATATGCCGCTCTTTTATCTGCTAAAACCAGCGCTGATATTACACTTATTAATGTGATACCTAATACGGCCACAATCCTTATGAACTACGGCTACTTCAGTGAAGCACCATCTATGGAAAAACGGATAGCTCAGTTGGAACAGTACTTTTCAGATCGTGCAAGTGGAACGCTGTCGGCAACCCTCAAGGGCATAAACGTGCCGGCACAATGTATTATAAGGGAGGGAGATGCTCCTTATGAATTAATACGTGCCGCTTCAGAGTTTGATCTTCTGGTCTTAGGGGTGTCAAATTCCTCAGAAACATATAAAATGGGCAATGTATCTTCTAAAATTCTAAGGAACAAGCAAGTCAACATTCTCTGTGTGCAGTGATTTCTTGCATGCAAGAGAAATCAGTATCGTACAATAAACCCCCATATTAAAACCTGTAAGTCACTATTTTTCAAAGATTATAGTTTACTCAGTACCACAATTGGTGCAAGAAACCACTGCAGCCGTCATTTCCAAAAAAGATGAGACATATAATCGTAACTCACAGATAAATAAGCATAAAATAATATGGCACGGTCTTTGATATATATAAGTTAGTAAGGTTAACAAACAAATGGCTTTGAAAAAATAAAAACATACGTTAGATGAAGGAGGTGAACAAAATGGAAAATTTAATTAACTGGCTCACAGCACTTAATAAGACTAACCACGTATGGTTTGGTGTCGCAACTGTGGTAATAATGTCTGGTCTTGGTGCGCTGATAGGGTCGTCAATTGAGGTGTTTTTTAAAGTGTTGGGGATAAAATCTAACAAGATTGAAATTCATCACTAAATCATAGTGAAAAATTAAAACGGAGGATTTGTAAGATGGAAATATATTTACCTATAGCCGGAGTAGAGATAATGGCATGGCAGTTGGTTTTGATAGGATTGACGGTGGGCGTAATAGGAGGATTTTTTGGAGTTGGAGGCGCTTTTATGGTAACACCGGCACTGAATGTGTTTGGTTTTCCTATGGCTTATGCAATAGGCACGGATATGGCCCATATGGCGGGTAAGTCTATAGTGGCCACGATAAAACACAGAAAACTGGGCAACGTTGATATGAAACTGGGTCTTATAATGGTTATATTTACGGCAATCGGAATAGAGTGCGGAGCCTCGTTAATTATGTACCTTGAAAAAATAGGGAGGATTGGGCCTGTTGTAAGAATAGTGTACATGTTTTTACTTTTTGGCCTCGGCTCGTACATGCTCCATGAGTACTTTAAACTTACCAAAGGCATTAGTGGCTCGCAAGAGGTAAAAGATGCCGGCATATCAGGGATTGCACAAAAGCTTCACACACTAAAACTCAGACCTATGATTCATCTTAAGGAATCCGGCATAACAGTATCTTTGTGGGCAATCGGAGGCGTTGCAATATTTACCGGCTTTTTGGCAGGTTTTTTGGGAGTGGGCGGCGGCTTCATAAGAATGCCCTCCCTTATTTACATTCTGGGTTGCCCGACTACCATAGCAGTTGGCACAGACCTTTTTGAAGTTATGATTTCAGGAGCTTACGGGGCATTTTCGTATGCAGTCAAAGGGCGTGTGGAAATCGTAGCGGCAATCGTAATGCTTCTGGGAGCGGCAATAGGGGCACAGTTTGGTACCCTTGCAACTAAATACGTTAAGGGCTTAGTAATCAGGTTATACTTTGCCATCACAATGCTTCTGGCCGGAGTGTCGGTTATATTTAAGCACATAGCTTCAAGTTATAAATTCACATACGAGGGACTGCTCAATAAGTGGATAAAAGTTCAGACCGGCTTAACAGACAAGGCCGCTATAAAAGACTGGGCTGTGATGAATAAGGCAGCGGTGAAATCATGGGTAGCATCACAAAGTGATGTCATTCAAAGCGCCTATATCCTTGATAAGACATGGAATAATTACTCAGGGTATCTAATGCTCGGTTCAGCGTGTGCTCTCAGTCTTCTTATCATAATTAAAATGGTTCAGGGCATAAGGATGGAAAAGGCTGCTGAGAGAGCAGCATCGGCAACAATCGCTTAAGTGTGGATTATAGAAACTAAAAAAAATTAAAATTAAAGGAGAAATACAATGAATAAGACAACAGCAATAGTTTATCCGGGAATGCCATACAGACACTCGATACTTTACGGAGCACAAAGGGCAGCAGAGTTAAAGACAAGTTTCACAGTAGCTGGAATTATCCCTGAACTTTCGTTATCAGAACTGACCGCTCTTCACATATATGAATTTGCAACTGCTGGCAGCGTGACAAACAAGATGGAGGCTGAGGCAAGAGAATTTTTTGAAACTGTGAAGGAGTTTTGCAGCAAAGAAGGTATTGTGGCAAATTTCTGTATGTACAGAGGCGGCATTGAAGACGTGGTTGATTTCATAAGAAACACTGAAAAGGAGGTTTCACTACTTATAGTTCCCACACCCACAAAGAGTATAAATCAGATTGTATCTCCCTCCAGTGCGGAAAGGAGAGTTCACTACTCATCGGAACCTGTATCAACCGGCTGTCCGTTAGTGCTTGTTCTTGACAGATAAAAAAAGGGAATGAGGCAACCCTTTGAAATTGTTGTAGCTGCCGGCAAAAACTGCCGGCAGTTTTTTTTTGTGTTTTTATTGTACAATTATTGTGTTGGGACTAAAGAATATATGAATTTTAAGTAAAACGAAAGTGACTCTTAAACTCTGGCAAAGGGTTGTAATAAACATGGTCTTCCCCGTGTTATTTGCATTTGTTCTTATCACACTTGAGCTTAAAAAAGTTGATGATTTATACAAGAAATTTGAGGTAATAGAGGCAATAGACGATGCCGGTATCGTAGTGCTTGAGCTTAGGAGACATGAAAAAAATGTTCTTATTTTTAACCGGGAAAAAGAACACTTAAGGCTCTTTCACGATAATATCAAAAGCCTTAAAAGAAAACTCAGGGAACTAGACATTGATATATCAGCAACACTTGGCAAAGAGACCAAAGAGGCGCTGACAGCCGTTGTTAATAAATATGAAGAGGATTTTCACTTAGCCATAGAAAACATCAATGAAAGGTCACTCCTTGTAGAACAGATTAGACCTCTGGGCAGAGAAATAGAGCATTTACTGAAAAATAATGAGTTATCCTTTAAATTAAGACGTTTTGAAAAAAACTTTATAATTTACCGTGATGAGAGTGACGCCAAAGAGGTACAAATAATTTCTGAAAGGCTGATAAACAATCAACTGCAGCCCGACGTTGCCACTCTCGTAAAGCAATACAGAAGTACTTTTAACAAAATTGTGGATAATTTTAACAAACAGGATGAGATATTACATGAAATGAGAGTAAATGCAAGAAAAATTGAAAAAATCATTTTAGATCTGTCATTCCGCCAAAGAAATTATATGAACTTGTTGCTTAAAAACGGTAAAATTCCGTTTTTTGTAACCTTTTTAGCTTTACTTGTAAGTACTGTTTTTATAGGATATTTATTTTCTTACGGATTTCTAAGAACATTAGACAACATGCAACGTACACTTTCAAAAGTAAAAGACAGCAGATTTAGCTACATCTTAGTAAAGGATGTTACACCCGAGCTGGGGCCCTTTATTGAGACCTATAATCAGGTGATTGGGAGTATAAACTATAATGTTGACAGAGCAGAAGGACTGGTGGAAAGAGGCGATGCCAAATTACAGCAGATTGATACCATATTAAAAAAAATAAACCGGATATTGCCTGCTGCTGAGAAGTTCAAGCACTATAGAATAAACCCCTACAAGGTGAAAGTAAACGAAAGTGGCATCTTAAGAAAAGTTGAAAGAGTTACAAGGCATACAAAATTAAAAATAAATACAAGATTGCGGGGAATTCTCTGAATTTCTTATAGTACAAGGGCTGTATTAACCCTGCTCTCCTGCTATTTGTAGAAACTCCCTGATGTATTGGTCAGTGATCGAATCGTCATATAGCGCAAGATCGAGTTGTTTTGAGAAGACAGTGAGTTTTCCGAGGGTCTCAAGTTTTTTCTCTAAGTCTTGCTTGTTGTACTTAGACATGAAAGCATTTACGACATCGCCGCTTATACGCACGTTGAAATCTAATTTTTTGAGTATCGTATTGAGAAGTCTGACCCGCCGGAGTCTCCTGTCGGCAATTGAGCCGCCGCCTTTGAAAAAAAAGGAGACATAGTTGTCGTTTACGTTATCACCGCAATATGCCTCCACGGTAGAAAGGTGATACCCAAGACGTAAGGCGAAGTTCATGTACTCACATGAAATTATCGCAAAACTTTTTTCTGCTGTGTTTTTTATATCATTATCCGAAAGTGCCGCAGTATGGGCAATGGCGCCCAGAAACCCGACCATGTCAAATGCCCTTGGCTCAGGCCATTTTATTGACCTCAGGCCGTGTAGGTATGCGTTAAAAGGCAGTGAGTTTACCTGTTGTATAGTAATGCGTTTTGAGTCGTTATGCTCAATAGCTCCGCCTAAGTCCATCAGGTGAACCTGCATAGGAATCCCGGCGGAGAGCATATGTAAGTGAACGTCTGAGGCAGATATTGCCGTTATGTCAAAAAGCTCCCTCATAGCCATTTCATGGCAGAACCGCGTTATATCGTGCAGTGTCTTACAGTTTTGAGCAGTGAATGAAGTGTCATAAGGGTTTATGAGATTAAGGGGTGAAATAAATTTCAAAACACTCTCCAGTATTTTAAAAATGCGCATTTCAGTTAATGGCTCTATTCGTTTCTGGGCAAATTCCTCAAGCTCTGTTACGTGTCCGGCATAAATATTGCAATTTATGGCATCTACCGTTATCTCCATTCCGTCCTCTATATCAGCCGTAGCGGTACGTGCATCGAGGATGGCCGGCACCTTGTACTCTCTTGCCAATGTTGCCATGTGTCCTGTGGCAGAGCCCACGTCTGTCACTATGGCTGATATACGGTTCATTATAACTACGTACGCAGGTGAGGTGTGTTTTGCTACAACAATTGCGCCATCAGGCACCTTAGCAAGGTCTTCGTTTTTTCTTACGATAAAAGCTTTCCCGAAACCTATCCCTTTATATGCGGCCACTCCTTTATGTGTGATAAGCGTGTAGCTTTTTATATTTGTGGGTACGGCTTTTGTGGGTTTTCTGGATATTATAGCCAGGGGCCTTGACTGTAAAATAAAAATCCTGTCGTTGTTATCGACTGCCCACTCTATGTCCTGAGGCGACCCAAAATGCTCCTCAAGGGTAACGGCATATTGGGAAAGCATTTTTACCAGCGAATCACTAAGGCACGGGATATCGTAGCTTGTTCCCTCGATGGTTACTTTACCTTCGGATGAAAACACATAGGTTTCAGGTGACACCGTGCCGTCTGCTACAGTGTCTCCAAGGCCTTTTACGGCGTTTATTATAATCCGTCTGCCAGTCGGTTCATTGGGCTCCTGACCCATAGGGTCCCTGGAGTACATTACGCCTCCAGCCTTAGCGTCCACCATCACAAACACTCCGACAGGCATGATCATATCGTGCCGCCGGAAACCCTTTGTCTTGAAATAAAAGAGCGCTTGTGGGTTAAACTGGCTAGCCACTACGTGTTTATATTTTTCGAGGATATTTTCAAAAGCTACATTTAAAAAAGTCGAGTACTGGCCGGCAAAGCTGAATTCGCCATCCTCCCCTATTGCGCTGCTCCGTACGGAGACGTTAACATCTTTGTCTGCCTGTCTGTTCAGTCCGTCACAAGCTTTTTTAATCTCATTTTGTATATCTTTTGGTATGTTGCCTTTTAAGATAATGTCTTTTATCTCACTGCTCATAGAATTAAGCGCCTCTATATCGTTAACTGGCACAGAGGTGAGCCTTTCGCCTATTAGCTTCAGAAAATCGTTATGCTCCATAAACACTTTAAAAGCATAAGCGGTAATTGAAAATCCATCCGGAGTTGGCAGTGATAGTTTGCTTCTTATCTCACCAAGATTGGCAACTTTTGAGCCGGTTATATCGGCCATTTCCTTTGTGATTTCCTCTAAGGGCAGTACGTAGCTGCTTTTTACGATATGTCTTTGACCGGTAATCACGCTGTTTATGTCAATGCTTATCGTGTCAAGTCTTTCGTTAAGCGCAGCATATTTGTTTTTAGAAATGTTGTTTAGATGTTTAATAAGATCGCATAGAGTTTCTGTGATGTTGTTTACACTGGTCTCAATATATCTTCTGTCAAAGAGAAACTCGCCTGAAAGCTTTTCCGACATGTCGGCCATAAGTTCCAGCGCTCTGTTATTACATGCAAGGAGAGATTTAAAGCTTTTGTATTTTTTTGCAAAAACGCTCTCACTTTGCCCTGCGGTCTTTTGGCCGCTGAGGCTGAACTCGTCTTTTCCCTTTTTACTGAAAATCTTTGAAATATACTGAAACAATTTCCTTCTCACCTCTCATGGTATATTATGATTTCGATTATAGAGTACCATTTAGAATGATAATGCGTCTATACACATGTCGAGAGTTTGATCTATTTCCCACTTTTTCAGCACCGCTTATAAACATAAACTTGTTACAAACTTGTAACATTTCCTTAATATGTTTGACTTTTTATGTTTTTTCTGGTATACTATAAGTGAGGTGATTGTTATGCCAGTATTTTTGTGAATATCTTAGGTGTTTTCAAAAATTCTCAAAAAATTCTTTAAAATCAAATTGTTAGTGTAGGTGTCTCCAATAAAACATCCCTTTTAAGATTTAACCGGGTAAGCTATTAACATATATAGTACGGGGGAAAGGCAATGATTCAATCTTTTGGCGGCAGCAGAGCAAGCGAGTTTTTCATTTTAGACTTTTTACAGAAAATTCCTCAGCAGGCATTAGATCCCACGCGCGCAGAGGAGGCACTATGTGAGGATATACGTGACTTTACAGCCTCTGAAGTTGCTGCTATCGTGCTCCATAAAGAAGATGGTGAGATATCAAGCGTAACACTAATGCCATCAAACAGACAAGAATTACTAAGCGGTACACAGTTAGAAAAAGTAATTCAGGTATCGTCACACACCGCCAGTGTAAAAATGTGGACACATCCGGCGCAGGATGTGATATTTAGCGAGGTTTCTATCTCTCCGGATATTTTTAACATACTTTCAATGCCGCTGTTTTCAGGTTTGACAAGGATTGGCACACTATTGCTTATAAACATTGCAATTGATTCAGACACTGTAACTTTGGATCCATTGCTGCAAACAATGGACATGATTGGAAAAGTAATAGGGCTTGTTCTAAAGAATGCGTACTTTCATAAAGAGACACAAGAGCAATCAAAGCTATCAAAGTTTATGTCAGAGATAGTAATTATTTTAGCCTCTGGTACCTCATCATTAACGGCATTGCTCCAAAAAACTGTGGAGGCTATAGTCAGCTATACGGGTGTGTATCTGGCTAGCATTTGGACTATAGATGAGATGGAAAATATACTGGAACTACAGGCCAGCGCGGGATTGCACACACATGTTGACGAGGGCCAGCGAATTCCGCTTTGTAAAGATACAATAGGTCTTATTGCCATGGAATCCATGCCCCACATTACCAACTCGCCACAAACAGATCCATTATTTAGCGCCAGTGAGTGGGTTAAACGGGATGACATGAAGGCTTTTGCAGGATACCCATTATTAATAGAAGGCAGAGTTGCAGGTGTTTTAGCTGTATTTTCAAAAAACATTTTAACCAAATTTACTATTGACGCACTTGCCACCGTATCGTATAGCATTGCCATAGCAATTAAAAATATACAGATTGAGAAATTGCGTGTTCAGGCAAAGGAAGAGGCTGAGATAGCAAAAGAAGAAGCTGACAGAGTAAAGGAAGAGGCATTAGCAGCAAAGGACGTGGCTGACAGAGTAAAGGAAGAGGCACTATTAGCAAAAGACGTGGCTGACAGAGTAAAAGAAGAAGCCTTATTAGCAAAGGAAGAAGCTGACAGAGTAAAGGAAGAGGCCTTGGCAGCAAAGGACGTGGCCGACAGAGTAAAAGAAGAGGCATTATTAGCAAAGGAAGAAGCTGACAGAGTAAAGGAAGAGGCATTAGCAGCAAAAGAAGAGGCTGAGAAAGCAAAGGCAGTGGCTGCTACAGCAATGGTAGAGGTAGAGAGGGCAAAGGAAGAGGCTGAGAAGGCAAGGAAAGAAGCTGACAGGGCAAACAAATCTAAAAGCGATTTCCTGTCAAATATGAGTCACGAAATCAGAACCCCCATGAATGCCATAATAGGGATGACGGATATTGTTCTGGAAAGATTAACGGATGAGAAACAAAAGGAATATCTAACGATAGTAAAGGACTCCGCTAACTCTTTATTATCTATAATCAACGGGATACTTGATATTATGAAAATTGAATCGGGTAAATTTGAGCTCGAAAACGTTGATTTTTACGTCAAATCAGTAGTTGTTTCCACTATTGATATGTTTGTAATTAATGCCCAAAGAAAAGGAATAATTCTTAATTACTATATATCCGTCAATGTACCCGGTGTGTTAAAAGGCGATCCAAACAGACTTCGGCAGATACTAATCAATTTGATGGGTAATGCTTTGAAATTTACAGCTAAGGGTTCGATTGATGTTAGTCTGAATGTTTTAGATGAACAAACTCAAAATAATACAGTGACTCTTATTTTTTCAATAAAGGATACCGGAATAGGAATCGCAGCCGACAGAAAAGAAGAGATATTTCAGAGATTCACTCAGGCAGACAGTTCCACAACCAGGGACTACGGTGGAACTGGACTTGGGCTCACCATAAATAAGGAGATTGTTAGTCTTATGGGCGGTCGCTTGTGGGTAGAAAGCGAGGTTGGCAAAGGAAGCACTTTTTACTTTACCGTTATTATGCAGAAAACTGATAAAAAATATATATCTACCGTTGAACAAGGCCATGATCAAAATCTACATAATTTAACAAAGCCAAGGCGCAAATTCAGAGTATTGGTTGCAGAGGATATAGAGGAAAATATTCTTTTGTTAAATATTCGTCTCCAGGAATATGGGCACACAGTTATTGTAGCCAGGAACGGTCTGGAGGCAGTGGAGCGGTTCAAAACGAATGCGATTGATGTTATTCTTATGGATGTCCAAATGCCTGTAATGGACGGGTTAGAGGCTACACGCCAAATCCGTCAACTCGAATCCACCATAGGTGGCCGTATTACGATTATTGCCTTGACTGCCAGTGTTATGAGGGAGGAAAAAGCATCCTATATAAGGAAAGGAGTAGATGCTGTAGTAGAGAAGCCGGTTGACATAGAGAACCTTTTGTCAACAATTGAGCTTACGGTCAGAGAGGGTATAGGAGAGGTTAACACTGAACTGATTGCTGAAAAAGAGGCAGCGTCAGAAGGTATGCTGTTAATTGACGGCGTAGATGTTCAAAAAGGCTTGAGTGTTTGGAAAGATGCTGAAACGTATAAGAAAGCTTTAACAGGTTTTTCACGCAAGTATGGTAATGCGGCAGATAAAATATTATCTTTAATTGAAAATAATGACATTGATGGAGCCTACAGGATAGTACATTCTTTAGATGGAGTGTCAGGGAATTTATCAATGACACATGTGTTTAAGATTGCAAGAGAGCTGTCACATTCGCTACAGAAACAAAATCTTGACATTGCCAGGATACACGTGGGTCAACTCAAAGAGCTTATAAGGACAGTAGTTGACTCAATAAACAGCATAGAGGTACGGAAAGCTGATGAGTCGCTTAATGTCAACAAGACAGAGTTGGATATTCCTGCATTAAAAGGAATTATTCTCAGGTTGGTAGAATCTTGCGAAGGGGACGATCCGGATGAAGCTGAGCTAATCTTATCTGAATTGCATAGAGTTATAAGTGTGGAACAAGAAGAGTCAATACTAAAGTTTATAGATGACCTCGACTTTGACGGAGCAAAAGACGAGGCAATAAAACTATCAATATCTTTAGGAATATACGTGGAGGAGTAAAATGACAGAAATTAAATGGAGTGTGTTAATCGTTGATGATGAGGCCGCTGATAGACAAACCATTAGGCAGATATTGAAAGATAGATATAAACTATTTTTTGCTATAGATGGTTTAAGTGCTTTGGATAAAGCCGCAAAGGTCAAACCCGATATAATTCTGTTAGACATTAAGATGCCGGAAATTGACGGATTTGAGACTTGCCGCCGCTTGAAGGCTGACTCTTTGACTCATAGCATTCCGGTTATATTTATTAGCGTTCTTACAGATATTACAGACAAGGTTAACGCTTTTAAAAATGGGGGGGTGGATTATATTACTAAACCCTTTCAAGAAGAGGAGGTTATCTCCCGTATTGAGAATCACCTTAGAATATATCATTTGCAAAGATCGTTAGAAGAAAAAAATATTCATTTAGAAAAAACTCAAAAGGAGCTTAACATCCTTAACGAACTTCTTACTAAATATAACGATAAACTGGAGGATATGGTCAAAGACAGGACGAAAAAACTTGACGATACAAATACCCAACTCTCTGCTTCACTGAAGGAAAAGGATATACTCATAAAAGAAGTACACCACCGTGTAAGAAACAATCTGCAAATAATCTCAAGTATGCTTCACCTCGGGTTTGCAAATATAACCGACCCTGAGTCTATTGACGTATTTAGAAGCAGTTACTCCAGAGTAAAGGTATTAGCCATCATACACGAAAAGCTTTGTGAGAGCAAGGACTTCTCCTCAGTAAATATTGTTGATTTCATAGATACTCTTTTTACTGAACTTATATCTGCCTATGAATATAAATATAAGCCTACTTTAACTGTAAATACAAACAGGGATTCACTTGGAATCAATCTGATGATTATATGTGGACTTATTCTAAACGAATTAATATCTAATTCTTTAAGATATGCCCTTACAAAAGACAAACAAGGCGATATCATAATTACCTTCAACAAAGGTGATGACGGGCAGTATGTACTAATCCTAAGCGATAACGGCATGGGATTTTTAGAAGTTAAATTAGATGCAAGTAGGTACTCCGGTCTGCAAATTGTAAAAGACCTTGTATATAACAAATTAAAAGGCGATATGAAGATAAAGAATAATAATGGAACCACTGTTACAATAACGTTTAGGAAACCAATAGAAGAAACCACAATGTAATATAACGTCCCATAGTGTAAAATGTTACAATATTTATAGCCGGTTGGCAAGTGTGGAACAAGAAGAGTCAATACTAAAGTTTATAGATGACCTCGACTTTGACGGAGCAAAAGGTGCAACTATAAAATTAGCAATATCTTTAGGAATAGACGTGGAGGAGTAGAATGTCTGAAACTAA